>NZ_JBSHKH010000157.1:0-17630 GCF_053643595.1 Streptomyces sp. NPDC055506
GGCCTGCGCCGGGCACGGCGCAGGCCCTTCGCATGTCCGTCACCCGCCGCGCCCGCGGCACATAATCTTCACGCCCGTCGCGCAAGCGGCACAGGCCCCCAGGGGCCCCTGGACACCTCGTGAGGTTAGGCTAGCCTAAGCTTGATTCCAGCCAAGCGGCCCTCAGCCGTGCCCGCAGTGGCTCCGTACGCACGAAAGCAGACCCAGCCATGTCGAACGCCAGAACCGCCCGCTTCTCCCGACGCGGCATCCTCGCCGCCGGGGGCGCCCTCGGACTCGGCGCCCTCGTGACCGCCTGCGGCAGCGGAGACTCCAAGGACGGCGACTCGGACGCGGCGGCGGGCGCCAAGTCCGGCCCGTGGTCCTTCAAGGACGACCGCGGCAAGAACGTACAGCTGAAGAAGACCCCCGCGAACATCGTCGCCTTCACCGGCGTCGCCGCCGCCCTCCACGACTACGGCGTCTCCGTCAAGGGCGTCTTCGGCCCGACCAAGACCCAGGACGGCAAGCCCGACGTCCAGGCCGGCGACATGGACATCAGCAAGGTGACCATCCTCGGCAACACCTGGGACCAGTTCAGCGTCGAGAAGTACGCCGCCCTCGCCCCCGACGTGCTGATCAGCACGATGTTCGACGACGCCGGCACCCTCTGGTACGTCCCGGAGGCCTCGAAGGACAAGATCGCCAAGCTTGCCCCGAGCGTCGGCATCTCCGTCTACGACCGTCAGCTCACCAAGCCGCTGCAGCGCATGTGGGAGCTGGCCGAATCCCTCGGCGGCGACGTGAAGTCCGCCAAGGCCACCGACGCCAAGAAGCGGTTCGAGGAGGCCTCCGAGCGGCTGCGCAAGGCGGCCAAGGCGCACCCCGACATCAAGGTGATGGCCGGTTCCGCGAGCCAGGAGCTCTTCTACGTCTCCGGCACCAACCTCTCCGCCGACCTGGAGTACTTCAAGTCCCTCGGCGTGAACTTCGTCGAGCCGCCGGAGAAGGCCAAGGACGAGGGCGGCTGGTTCGAGAGCCTGAGCTGGGAGAACGTCGACAAGTACGCGGCGGACGTCATCATGATGGACGACCGCTCCTCGGCGATCCAGCCGGCGGACATCTCCGAGGCGACGTGGAAGAAGCTGCCGGCGGTCAAGGCCGGGCAGGTCATCTCCCGGTCGCCCGAGCCGATTCTGTCGTACGACAAGTGTGTGCCGTTGGTGGAGAACCTGGCGAAGGCCATCGAGAACGCGAAGAAGGTCGGCTAGGCGTTCAGCGCCGTGGGGGCTGCGCAACGGCTGCGGCTGCGGGCCGTATGTGGCTTGTCGCGCAGTTCCCCGCGCCCCTAAGAGGTAGGCCGCACCACCCCCTGACGACAACTCAGGAGCCCCCATGACGACCGCCGTAGCCGCCCCCTTCCGTTTCTTTTCCCTTCAGGTCGTGCGGACGAGGCGGCTCGGTCCGTCTCTGGTTCGTGTCACCTTCGGTGGGCCCGATCTGCACGCCTTCCACTCCGACGGGCGTGACCAGTCGCTGTCGCTGTTCCTGCCGCATCCCGGGCAGCCCGAGCCGGTCGTACCGCTCGAGCTCGGGGACGGATGGTGGCAGGGCTGGCGGGAACTCCCGGACGACGTACGCGCCGTGATGCGGTCGTACACCCTGCGCGCACTGCGCCGCGACCCGGACGAGATCGACATCGACTTCGCCCTGCACGGCATCGGGCCGGGCGCCTCGGTCCAGGCCGGTCCCGCCTCCCGCTGGGCCGACCGGGCCGCCGCCGGGGACCGGGTCCTGCTGCTCGGCCCGGCCGTCGCCGACAACCGGGCGATCCGCTTCCGGCCGCCCGAGGACACCGACCTCGTGGTCGTCTGGGGCGACGAGACCGCCGTACCGGCCGCCTCGGCCATCATCGAGGCGCTGCCGGCCGGCACCCGTGCCCGGGTCTGGCTGGAGGTCCCGCACGCCGGGGACATCCAGGACCTGGTGACCGAGGCCGACGCCGAGATCACCTGGCTCGTCAAGGACGAGAGCCCGGAATGCCCCGGGGGCCCCAAGGCCGTCGAGGGCTCGCCCATGGTCCTCGACACCCTCCGCGACGCCCAGCTCCCGCCCGCCGAGCGGCCGTACGTCTGGATCGCCGGCGAGTCCGGCTGCGTGAAGCAGTTGCGCAGGCACTTCGTGCGGGAGCGCGGGATCGACCGCCGCCGGGTGACGTTCGTCGGCTACTGGCGCCGCGGAGTGAGCGAGGAGCAACTCCGCGCCGAAGGCTGACCGTCGGCCATCGATGACCCACGCGTGACCACAGTCACGGCAGAGCCAACTCTCCCCCCATTCAACTTAGGTTAGGCTTACCTAAGTTAGACCCGCGGCTCAGCCCACCCCTGTCCCGCAACCGGACTGTCCCCACCGGAGGACCCCCACATGCGCTCGCACCTGCTCAACGACACCACCGCGGAGCAGTATCGCCGCTCCGTGACCGACGGAGTCGAGCGGGTGGCCGCCAAACTCGCCGCCACCGACCGGCCCTTCACCGGCGTCAGCGTCGACGCCCTCTCCCCTCGCATCGACGAGATCGACCTCGACCGGCCGCTGCACGACACCAGCGCGGTGCTGGACGAACTGGAGGACGTCTACCTCCGGGACGCGATCTACTTCCACCACCCCCGCTACCTCGCCCACCTCAACTGCCCGGTCGTCATCCCGGCCGTGCTCGGCGAGGCGGTCCTGTCCGCCGTGAACTCCTCGCTGGACACCTGGGACCAGTCGGCCGGCGGCACGCTCATCGAGCGGAAACTGATCGACTGGACCAACGAGCGCATCGGCCTCGGCCCCGCCGCCGACGGCGTGTTCACCTCCGGCGGCTCCCAGTCCAACCTCCAGGCGCTGCTGCTCGCGAGGGAAGAGGCCAAGAGCGACAGCCTCGCCAAACTGCGTATCTTCGCCTCCGAGGTGAGCCACTTCAGCGTGAAGAAGTCCGCGAAGCTGCTCGGGCTCGGCCAGGACGCCGTGGTCTCCATACCCGTCGACCACGACAAGCGCATGCAGACCGTCGCCCTCGCCCGCGAACTGGAGCGCTGCAAGGAGGCCGGCCTCGTCCCCATGGCCGTCGTCGCCACCGCCGGCACCACCGACTTCGGCTCCATCGACCCGCTGCCCGAGATCGCCGGGCTCTGCGAGCAGTTCGGCACCTGGATGCACGTCGACGCCGCCTACGGCTGCGGTCTGCTCGCATCCGTGAAGCACCGGGACCGCATCGACGGCATCGAGCGCGCCGACTCGGTCACCGTCGACTACCACAAGTCCTTCTTCCAGCCGGTGAGTTCCTCCGCCGTGCTCGTGCGGGACGCGGCCACTCTCCGGCACGCCACCTACCACGCGGAGTACCTCAACCCGCGCCGGATGGTGCAGGAACGTATCCCCAACCAGGTGGACAAGTCCCTGCAGACCACCCGCCGCTTCGACGCCCTCAAGCTGTGGATGACCCTCAGGACCATGGGCGCCGACGGCATCGGGCAGCTCTTCGACGAGGTGTGCGAGCTGGCCCGGGAGGGCTGGAAGCTGCTGGCCGCCGACCCGCGCTTCGACGTTGTCGTGGAGCCGCGCCTGTCCACCCTGGTCTTCCGCTACATCCCGGCGGCCGTCACCGACCCCGCCGAGATCGACCGCGCCAACCTCTACGCCCGCAAGGCCCTGTTCGCCTCCGGTGACGCCATCGTCGCGGGCACCAAGGTCGGCGGCCGCCACTACCTGAAGTTCACCCTGCTCAACCCCGAGACGCAGGCGTCCGACATCGCCGCCGTCCTCGATCTGATCGCCGGCCATGCCGAGCAGTACCTGGGAGAGTCCCTTGACCGCGCGTCCTGAAAACCCCACCAAAACCCATGACTTCGTGGGCATCGGGCTCGGCCCCTTCAACCTCGGACTGGCCTGCCTCACCGAACCCATCGACGCACTCGACGGCGTCTTCCTGGAGTCGAAGCCCGACTTCGAGTGGCACGCGGGGATGTTCCTCGACGGCGCCCACCTCCAGACCCCGTTCATGTCGGACCTGGTCACCCTCGCCGACCCGACGTCCCCGTACTCCTTCCTGAACTACCTGAAGGAGAAGGGCCGGCTGTACTCGTTCTACATCCGCGAGAACTTCTACCCGCTGCGCGTCGAGTACGACGACTACTGCCGCTGGGCCGCGAACAAGCTCAGCAGCATCCGCTTCAATACGACGGTGACGGAAGTCCGCTACGAGGACGACCTCTACGTCGTGCACACCGAGGCCGGAGACGTCTACCGCGCCCGCCGGCTCGTCCTCGGCACGGGCACGCCGCCCTACATCCCCGAGGCCTGCCAGGACCTGGGCGGCGACTTCCTGCACAACTCCCGCTATCTGAGCCACAAGGCGGAGCTGCAGAAGAAGGACTCGATCACCCTGGTCGGCTCCGGCCAGTCGGCCGCCGAGATCTACTACGACCTGCTCAGCGAGATCGACGTCCACGGCTACCGGCTGAACTGGGTCACCCGCTCCCCGCGCTTCTTCCCGCTGGAGTACACCAAGCTCACGCTGGAGATGACGTCCCCGGAGTACGTCGACTACTTCCGCGAGCTGCCGGAGGCGACCCGCTACCGCCTCACGGCCGAGCAGAAGGGCCTGTTCAAGGGCATCGACGGCGATCTGATCAACGAGATCTTCGACCTGCTCTACCAGAAGAACCTCGGCGGTCCGGTCCCCACCCGGCTGATCACCAACGCCTCGCTGAACAGCGCGGCGTACGAGAACGGCACGTACACACTGGGCTTCCGCCAGGAGGAGCAGGGCAAGGACTTCGAGCTGAACTCCGAGGGCCTGGTGCTGGCCACCGGCTACAAGTACGAAGAGCCGGAGTTCCTCGCCCCCGTCAAGGACCGCCTGGTCTACGACTCCCAGGGCAACTTCGACGTCGCCCGCAACTACGCCGTCGACGTCACCGGCCGGGGCGTCTTCCTGCAGAACGCCGGCGTCCACACGCACAGCATCACCAGCCCCGACCTGGGCATGGGCCCGTACCGGAACGCGTACATCATCCGGGAGCTGCTGGGCAGCGAGTACTACCCGGTCGAGAAGACCATCGCCTTCCAGGAGTTCGCGGTATGAGCGCCACGACCGGCATCGGCACCCTGACCGTCCGCCCGCTCGACCCGCTGAAGGACGCCGAGCTGCTGCACTCCTGGGTCACGCACCCCAAGGCGTCCTACTGGATGATGCAGGACGCGAAACTCCAGGACGTCGAGCGCGAGTACATGCGTATCGCGGCGCACGAGTACCACCACGCGTACCTCGGTCTGCACGAGGGCCGCCCGGCGTTCCTGATGGAGTCGTACGACCCCCGGTACGTCGAGCTGGAAGGCCTGTACGACCCGGAGCCCGGCGATGTCGGCATGCACTTCCTGGTCGCGCCGACCGACCGGCCGATCCACGGCTTCACCAGGGCCGTCATCACCGCCGTGATGGACGAGCTGTTCGCCGACCCGCGCACCCGCCGGGTCGTGGTGGAGCCCGACGTGAGCAACAAGGCAGTACACGCGCTCAACGAGGCCGTCGGCTTCGTGCCCGAGCGCGAGATCGACAAGCCGGAGAAGCGCGCGCTGCTGAGTTTCTGCACGCGTGATCAGTACCTGGCCGCACGAGGAGTGGCGATATGACCCTGTCCGACGCCGTGGCGCACCTGTCCCCCGAGCGCTGGGACCAGGCCAACCGCCTGCTGATCCGCAAAGCCCTCGCCGAGTTCGCGCACGAACGGCTGCTCTCGCCCGAGAAGGACGGGGAGCGCTACGTCGTCCGCAGCGACGACGGCCTCACCCGGTACGCCTTCACCGCCGACCGCCGGGCCCTGGACCACTGGCAGGTGGACGCCGGCTCGATCACCCGGCACCGGGACGGCGCCGAGCTCCCGCTCGCGGCCCTGGACTTCTTCATCGAGCTGAAGGACACCCTCGGCCTGAGCGAGCAGATCCTGCCGGTCTACCTGGAGGAGATCTCCTCCACCCTCTCCGGCACCTGCTACAAGCTCACCAAGCCGAAAATCACCGCGTCCGAGCTGGCGCGCGGCGACTTCCAGGCCATCGAGACCGGCATGACCGAGGGCCACCCCTGCTTCGTCGCCAACAACGGGCGGCTCGGCTTCGGCATCCACGAGTACCTGTCGTACGCGCCGGAGACGGCGAGCCCGGTCCGGCTCGTGTGGCTCGCGGCCCACCGCTCACGGGCGGCGTTCACCGCCGGTGTCGGCATCGAGTACGAGACGTTCCTGCGCGAGGAGCTCGGCGAGGAGACCGTCGAGCGCTTCCACGACACCCTGCGCGACCAGGGCAAGGACCCCGAGGACTACCTCCTCATCCCGGTCCACCCCTGGCAATGGTGGAACAAGCTCACCGTCACCTTCGCCGCCGAGGTCGCCCGCGGGCACCTGGTGTGCCTGGGCGAGGGCGGCGACGAGTACCTGGCCCAGCAGTCCATCCGGACCTTCTTCAACAGGACGAGCCCTCAGAAGCACTACGTCAAGACCGCGCTGTCGGTCATCAACATGGGCTTCATGCGCGGTCTGTCGGCCGCCTACATGGAGGCCACCCCGGCGATCAACGACTGGCTGGCCCAGCTCATCGAGGGCGACCCGGTGCTGAAGTCCACCGGCCTGTCGATCATCAAGGAGCGCGCGGCGGTCGGCTACCGGCACCTGGAGTACGAGCAGGCGACCGACCGCTACTCGCCGTACCGCAAGATGCTCGCCGCGCTGTGGCGGGAGAGCCCGGTGCCGTCCCTCCAGGAGGGCGAGTCCCTGGCCACGATGGCGTCCCTGGTCCACGTCGACCACGAGGGTGCCTCGGTCGCGGCGGCGCTCATCGAGCAGTCGGGCCTCGCCCCGACCGACTGGCTGCGCCACTACCTCAAGGCCTACTTCACTCCGCTCCTCCACAGCTTCTACGCCTACGACCTGGTCTTCATGCCGCACGGCGAGAACGTCATCCTCGTGCTGAAGGACGGGGTCGTGCAGCGCGCGATCTACAAGGACATCGCCGAGGAGATCGCCGTCATGGACCCCGACGCGGTACTGCCGCCGACGGTCGAGCGGCTGCGCGTCGAGGTCCCGGAGGACAAGAAACTCCTGTCGATCTTCACGGACGTCTTCGACTGCTTCTTCCGCTTCCTCGCGGCGAACCTCGCCACCGAGGGAATCCTGGAGGAGGACGACTTCTGGCGCACGGTCGCCGAGGCCACCCGCGCCTACCAGGAGTCGATGCCCGAACTCGCCGACAAGTTCAAGCAGTACGACATGTTCGCCCCCGAGTTCTCCCTCTCCTGCCTCAACCGCCTCCAACTCCGCAACAACGAACAGATGGTGGACCTCTCGGACCCGTCCGGCGCCCTCCA
This sequence comes from Streptomyces sp. NPDC055506, assembly GCF_053643595.1. Classification (NCBI taxonomy): domain Bacteria; kingdom Bacillati; phylum Actinomycetota; class Actinomycetes; order Kitasatosporales; family Streptomycetaceae; genus Streptomyces; species Streptomyces sp. NPDC055506. The sequence continues at coordinate 7,382 of NZ_JBSHKH010000157.1, forward strand.
ACTGATCGGCACCCTCCAGAACCCGATCGCCGAGTTCTGACCCCCAAGCAGACGGGCACCCCCGGAGTACGGTCCTCCGGGGGTGCCCGTCTTACTTAGGGGCGCGGGGAACTGCGCATCTTTTAGGGGCGCGGGGAACTGCGCGACCAGCCCCCACCGCCGCGCGGACGAATCACAACCCGGCGGCCCTCCACGGCACCTGCGGCGACCGATACCACTCAATCCCCAGCGCATCCCACCGCTCAGCCTGCGCAGCAAGCCGCACCTTGTACCGCGACCAGTCATGCGAAGCCGCCGAAGACCACCCCAACTCGGCAACGCCGGGCAACCGAGGAAACGCCATGAACTCGATGTGCTCGGAATTCGACAGCGTCTCCGACCACATGGGCGCCTCGACACCCCGCACGGCCTCACCCGGCACCCCCGGCAAATACGCCCCGGGATCCCAGTCGTAGGACCGCCGCACCTCGACATACCCCGCCCAGGACAGCCCCAGCGGCGTGTCCTTCGTGTACTTCATGTCGAGATACACCCGGTCCGCCGGCGAAAGAATCAGCCCCGTACCGCTCTGCGCGGCCTTCGCCACCCGCGCCTTCTCCTCCGCACTCGTACTGTCGAGCCCCCAGTACTGCGCGAGAGCCCCCTTCGCCGGGCTCGCCCCGGTCAACTGGTGCCACCCGACGACCGTCTTGCCGTACTTCGCGACAACCGGCTGCACCCGGTCCATGAACGCGACATAGTCCTCATGACTCGTGGAGTGCGCCTCGTCACCCCCGATGTGGAGGTACTTGCCCGGAGTCAGCGCCGCGAGTTCCCGTACGACGTCGTCCACGAAGTCGTACGTGATCTCCTTGCCGACGCACAGCGAACTGAACCCGACCTCGGTCCCGGTGTAGAGCGGCGGAGCGACACCGTCGCAGTTCAGCTCGGCGTAGGAGGCGAGCGCCGCGTTGGTGTGGCCGGGCATGTCTATCTCGGGAACGACCTCCAGGTAGCGGGAGGAGGCGTACCGCACGATCTCCTTGTAGTCGGCCTTGGTGTAGAAGCCGCCGGGGCCGCCACCGACCTCCGTCGAACCGCCGTAGGCGGCCAGCCGCGGCCAGGAGTCGATGGCGATGCGCCAGCCCTGGTCGTCGCTGAGGTGCAGGTGCAGCTTGTTGATCTTGTAGAGGGCCAACTGGTCGATGTAGCGCTTGACCTGGTCGACGGTGAAGAAGTGCCGGGAGACATCGAGCATGGCGCCGCGCCAGCCGTAGCGCGGGGTGTCCGTGACGGTGCCGCCCGCGACCAGCCAGGGGCCGGGCTGGACGGAGTCCTTCTCGACGGCCGCCGGGAGCAGCTGGCGCAGGGTCTGCACGCCGTGGAAGAGCCCGGCGGGCTTCGCCGCGGTGATGGTGACGCCCTTGCTGCCGCTGTCGAGGCGGTAACCCTCACTACCGAAGGACCCTTTGACAAGCCGCAGTCGGATACCCCCGGATCCCTGTGTGCTGACCGGGAGCCGGTATCCGGTGGAGGGGCGGAGGATCTCCGCGAGGTACTCGCCGACGCGTCGACTCTCGCGCGAGCCGTCGACGCGGATGTGCGTACCGCGCGTGATCCGGTAGACGGACCCGCTCGGGGTGACCGAGGCGGGCGCGGGGATCACACGGTCGAGCGGGGTGGGCGAGGCCGCCGGCGCGGGGGCGGCTCCGGTGACGGAGACGCCCATCGCGACGAGCAGCAGGGAACCGAGAAGGCGAAGCGTTCTCACTGAACCGTCCCTTCATCGAGCCATTGAGCCCTAAGAGGTCTGGACCACTCTCTCGTGAGACTGGTGGAACAATCCACCCCATGGCGGAAATCATCCAGAAGGACGGCACATGGGCCTTCGACAGCGACGCCCTGCGACTGACTCCCGGACGGGACAAGAACGTCAGCCTGCTGCGCAGGGAGCTGGGTGAACTGGTCGTCCCGCTCGGGGCGTTGGCGGGAATCTCGTTCGAGCAGGGCAAGAAGGGCGGGCGTCTGCGGCTGCGCCTGCGCGACGGCGCCGATCCCCTGCTGCACGCGACCGGCGGGCGGCTGACCGAGCCCCATGACCCGTACCAGCTGCTCGTCGAGTCGGACCGCTACGGGGTGGCCGAGTACTTCACTGAGGAGGTGCGGAGCGCGCTGCTCCTGGACCAGGTGCCGGCCGACCCGGTGACCGCGTACCTGCTGCCCGGGCCCGCCGTGCCGCTCTCGGTCTCCGCCGGGGACGGCACCGCGAGTTTCGACGGCGAGCGCATACGCCTGGAGTGGAACTGGAAGACGGAGGACGCCAAGGCCGCAGCCGGCGCCCGCACGCTCTCGCTCGGCGACATCACGGGCGTGGAGTGGCAGCCGGCGGCCGGCCTGGAGAACGGCTACGTCCGCTTCACCGTGCGGAACGCGCCCACCAAGGCCCCGCCCAAGTACGACCCCAACTCCGTGGAGCTGTGGGGCTTCAAGAAGGACCCGCTGATGGCACTGGTCGCGGCGGCGGTCCAGGCCAGGCTTCCACACCCGGCCGGAACCACCGCCGACGTACCGGACGAGCGACCGGAAACGCCTTCTCTCCCGGTCGCGCCCGCGGAGGACGACCACGACGCCCTCCTGCGCCGCCTGCGCGAGCTCGGCGAACTGCACCGCACCGGCGTACTGACGGACGACGAGTTCGCGCTCGCCAAGCAGGCGATCCTCAAGCGGATGTGACACCCCGGGCAGGCCGGAACACCTCCCCGGGGCGCGCTACTTCGCCCGGCGCGCCACCGTGAAGTGGTCCACCTGCTCACCGCTCTCGGCGATTCCGCGCACCGTCAGCGTGGCCGTCCGCCCCTTCGGCGCGGGGGTGACGTCCACGCGCAGGAAGGAGTAGTCGAGGTAGCGCACCCGGGACCAGGCGACGGTCTCGTTCTGCTTGCCGCCCTTGACGTTGACGAACGAGGCCACGGAGTCCACGTTGTGCTCGTTGCCCTCGTAGGACAGCGGGGCGCTGAAGGCGTAGAGGCTGCGGCCCGCCGCACCGGCCGTCACGTACACGACGCCGTCGGTCTCGGGGTAGGCCGTGCCGCCGATCGGCAGCTTCTTGGCGACCTTGTTCCCCTTGATGACGTCGGTGCGCTCGTACTGGTGATTGTGGCCGTTGATGACCAGGTCCACCGTGTACTTCTCGAACAGCGGCACCCACTCCTGGCGCACACCCCCCTCCGAGGCGTGCGAGGTGGAGGTGCAGTAGGCGCAGTGGTGGAAGAAGATCACGATGAAGTCGACGTCCTTCGACGCCCGGTACTTCTTCAGCTGGGCTTCCAGCCACTTGGTCTGGGTGCCGCCCGAGATGCCGAGGTTGGCCGGGATCTCGAAGGAGATGTCGTTGGCGTCGAGCGAGATGACCGCCGTGTTGGCGTAGACGAAGGTGTAGACGCCCGGCAGGTTCTTCTTGTCGGGGCCGTTGCCCGGCAGGTTCCAGCGGGCCTCCTCGCCGCCATAGCCGCCCGGCGAGTACCAGGCCTCCATGTCGTGGTTGCCGTAGGCGGGCATCCATGGGACGGACTTGGCGACGGACTCGGTCTGGGCGAGGAACTGGTCCCAGATCCGCGAGTCGAAGCCGGTGTCGGAGGCCTGGCCCGAGCCGGACGGGTCGGCGTAGGCGATGTCGCCGGCGTGCAGGTGGAAGGCCGGGTTCTGGCCGAGCAGCAGGCTGTTGTTGGCGAGGCCGTGGTAGCTGACGCCCTCGTCGCCGAAGGCCGTGAAGGTGAACGGCGCCTTGTGCGCGGGGGCGGTGGTGAAGGTGCCGAGGGTGCCCAGCAGGTGCGGCTCGGCCGGGTCGAAGCCCTGGTGGCCGACGCCGTAGTAGTACGTCCGGCCCGGGCGCAGATGCGTCAGCTCGGCGTGCACGTAGTACTGGGTGTGGTTGCCGCTGGCGCCGACACCGGCGGGTGTGAAGAGGGTGCGGACCTCGGCGTCGATCTTCCGGGAGAGGTCCGTGGGGTGGGCGCCGATGCGGATGAACGGCTTCTTGACGGCGACCGGGACCTGCCAGGAGACGGTCATCTCGGTGCGCGGGTCGGCGCCGTAGGCGAGGTGGCGGCCGAAGGGGGCGACGAAGGCACCGTCGACGGCCTCGGTCGCGGGAGCGGTGCGGGCGGTCGGTACGGCCGCCTGGGCGGTGGCACCCGGCACGAAGGCGCCACCCGCGACGGCGCCGAGCGTGACGGCACCGCCTCTGATCATCGTGCGCCGGGAAAATCTGGCGCGCAGGTACTCGTGCTGCTCAGCCATGCTCATGCGCTCGGCGAGCCGCTCGGGTACGCCCATACGAGGAATGTCCATGGCGCCACAAACTGCTCGCCCTACACATCCGCCCGGGGAACAATCACCCATCACATTCCCATGGACGTCCCATAAGTGTTCCAACACTCACCTGCCCGAAACCGGGCAGATTTCTTGCGAAAGTACCGCCGGTGCCTCAGGATCTAGCGAGTGCACGACGAACTCGTTGATCATCTGACGCGGTCCAGCCCCCTCAGCCGGGGCGAGGCGCTGCGTGTGATCCAGGACGTGCTCGCGTACTTCGACGAGACGACCGAGGAGTACGTCCGTCGCCGCCACCGTGAGCTCCAGGCCCAGGGCCTGGTGAACACGGCGATCTTCGAGCGGATCGAGGCGGATCTGAAATATCGCGTGGTGGCACCGCCGGAACTCTCGCTCCGGCAGCTGCGACGCATCGTCTACGGCTAGGAATACGTATACATGTGCGGAATCGTCGGTTACATCGGCAAGCGTGACGTCGCTCCCCTCCTGCTGGAGGGCCTCCAGCGCCTGGAGTACCGCGGCTACGACTCCGCGGGCATCGTCGTCACGTCCCCGAAGACGTCCGGCCTGAAGATGGTCAAGGCCAAGGGCCGCGTGCGCGACCTGGAGGCCAAGGTCCCGGCCCGCTTCAAGGGCACGACCGGCATAGCCCACACCCGCTGGGCCACCCACGGCGCCCCGTCCGACGTCAACGCCCACCCGCACCTGGACGCCGAGGGCAAGGTCGCCGTCGTCCACAACGGCATCATCGACAACGCCTCCGACCTGCGCCGCAAGCTGGAGGCGGACGGCGTCGAGTTCCTCTCCGAGACCGACACCGAGGTGCTGACCCACCTCATCGCCCGCTCCCAGGCCACCAAGCTGGAGGACAAGGTCCGCGAGACCCTCCGGCTCATCGAGGGCACGTACGGCATCGCCGTCATGCACGCCGACTTCCCCGACCGGATCGTCGTCGCCCGCAACGGCTCCCCCGTCGTCCTCGGCATCGGCGAGAAGGAGATGTTCGTCGCCTCGGACATCGCCGCGCTGGTCGCCCACACCCGCCAGATCGTCACCCTGGACGACGGCGAGATGGCCACCCTCAAGGCCGACGACTTCCGCACCTACACCACCGAGGGCACCCGCACCACGGCCGAGCCCACCACCGTGGAGTGGGAGGCGGCGTCGTACGACATGGGCGGCCACGACACCTACATGCACAAGGAGATCCACGAGCAGGCCGACGCCGTGGACCGCGTGCTGCGCGGCCGCATCGACGACCGCTTCTCCACCGTGCACCTGGGCGGTCTCAACCTGGACGCCCGCGAGGCCCGCCGGATCCGCCGTGTGAAGATCCTCGGCTGTGGCACCTCGTACCACGCGGGCCAGATCGGCGCCCAGATGATCGAGGAACTGGCCCGCATCCCCGCCGACGCCGAGCCCGCCTCCGAGTTCCGCTACCGCAACGCGGTCGTCGACCCCGACACCCTCTACGTCGCGGTCTCCCAGTCCGGCGAGACCTACGACGTCCTCGCCGCAGTGCAGGAGCTCAAGCGCAAGGGCGCACGGGTCCTGGGCGTGGTGAACGTGGTCGGCTCGGCGATCGCCCGCGAGGCCGACGGCGGCATCTACGTCCACGCCGGGCCGGAGGTCTGCGTGGTCTCCACCAAGTGCTTCACCAACACCACGGTCGCCTTCGCCCTGCTCGCCCTCCACCTGGGCCGCACCCGTGACCTCTCGGTCCGCGACGGCAAGCGGATCATCGCGGGCCTGCGGAAGCTGCCCGCCCAGATCGCCGAGATCATGGAGCACGAGGAGGACGTCAAGAAGCTGGCCCTGCAGTTCGCCGAGGCCCGCTCGATGCTCTTCATCGGCCGCGTCCGGGGCTACCCCGTGGCCCGTGAGGCCTCCCTGAAGCTCAAGGAGGTCTCCTACATCCACGCCGAGGCCTACCCCGCCTCCGAGCTCAAGCACGGCCCGCTGGCCCTGATCGAGCCGGCCCTCCCCACGGTCGCGATCGTCCCCGACGACGACCTGCTGGAGAAGAACCGCGCGGCCCTGGAGGAGATCAAGGCCCGCAGCGGCAGGATCCTCGCGGTCGCCCACCAGCACCAGGAGAAGGCCGACGAAACCATCGTCGTCCCGAAGAACGAGGACGAACTCGACCCGATCCTGATGGGCATCCCCCTCCAACTCCTGGCGTACCACACGGCCTTGGCCCTCGGGCGGGACATCGACAAGCCGCGCAACCTGGCCAAGTCGGTGACGGTTGAGTAAGTGACCCTCTTTTAGGGGCGCGGGGAACTGCGCGAGCAACCACAACACACCCCGCACAGGCCAAACAAGAGGACGGACCCCCACGTGCTGCCACCACGCACAGGGGGTCCGTTTTCACACGCCGGGGCCGCCCAATACCCCGGCGTCGGCTGCCATTTCAGCCGGTGGCCGTCACGCCCCGGCCGGCAGCCCGCCGCGGAAGAGCCGTAGGCCAGTGCGCCAGGGCCGCAGTCGCCGCGTACCAAGCCACCGCCCCCGCGGCAACGGCGAACCAGCCACCCACCTTCACGAGCCCGTCGTTACCCGCGAACTCGGCGATCGCCATGAGCAACAGGGCGACGAAGAACAGCCCGTACGTCCCCTGACCCAACTGGTCACCACCCGCGAGCGTCAGTGACAGCGCCACGAGGGCGAACAACAGCAGGAACAGCCCGGCCTCGTTACCGGCGGCGCCGTCCGTCACGGCCCACGTGAACCACAGCGCGCCGAGCACCGAGAACGCCGTACCACCGGCGGAGTCCCCCTCACGGAGGGCCATGAGCCCGGCGACGAACAGGGCGATGCCGCCCACATACTGGGCGATTGACGCGGCGTCAGTGGCTGACACACCGTCGATCACTGCGGTGTGCCCCAGCCCGAAGGCCAACAGGGTGATTCCGAGGGCGAGTCGACCGGCCACGGTCGTGATTCCGTTTCCCGCGGAGACGTCTTTGTCCACGGCGGGCTCCCTTCGTGCATGTGCGGTTGTGCGGTGACCCGTATATGCCCTTCACAAGGGCACAAACACCTTCCGCGCACAAGTCGATACACGCGTTGCACAAAGGGAGTCGAGTGTCAGGGAATGACGACGACGGGCCGCTGCGCCCGCTTGGCGAGCCGCCCCGCGACCGAGCCGAAGATACGCCCCACGATGCCGTGGCTCGACCCGACGACGATCGCGTCGGCCTCGTACTCCCGCCCGACCTCTTCGAGTTCGTGGCAGATGTCCCCGCCGCGCTCCACGAGGATCCAGGGCACCTCGGCGAGATACTCCGCACACGCCAGCTCCAGGCCGAGCACCTCGGTCCGGTGGTCCGGCACGTCCACGAAGACGGGCGGCTCACAGCCGGCCCACACCGTGGTCGGCAGCCGGTTGGCGACATGGACGATGATCAGGCCCGACCCGGAGCGATGGGCCATCCCGATCGCGTAGGCCAGGGCGCGCTCACTGGACGTGGAGCCGTCGAATCCGACGACGACGCCGTGCTTGAAGGCGGGATCGCAGGAATGGCGTGGCTCTTCCGCCGCCAGGGGCTCGGCCGCCGTGGGATCGGCGACGGGCCGCTTGCGGTCCGCTGGTTCGAAGAATTCGTGACCGGCCATGGCTGTCTCGGCGTTGTGATCCTTATATGGGGGACAACAGTGTGCGGCGGAGCTGTGTCCGGGAATGGTCTTCCCAACCCCATACCCCCAAGGGTACGGCGGCACGCCTCCTTAGCCCAGAACCCGCTCACCGTGCGTGCGGGTTCCAGGGAGCATGCACGAGGCGACGCCCGTAACGCAATGGTTGCTGCGCTGTACAGGCGGTTTGCACAGGATTCACTTACCCGTGGGAGTGATCCGCTCTCCCAGTGACCGACGTCCCTGCCACGCGTTGATCTCCGTGAGCCACGCCACAGGGAGCGCCCATGTCCGGACCCAGCATCGCCGCCGAGGCGGACCGCGCGGCCCCGCCGCCGCGGGACACCGCGACGGATGTGGTTCGCTGGGCGGCCTTCAGCTGCCTGCTCGTCCCGGTCGTGCTCCTGGGCTACGGCAGCTCCCTGGCCGGTGCCGCCGGCACGGCCCTCGGGCTCGCCGCCGTCACGGGCGCCTGCCGGGTGCTGCTGCGCCAGTCGGAGCGCGGCGCGGCCCGGCTGGCGGCCGAGGACCGGGCACCCCACCGGGGGCGGCACCACCGCACCGGAACGGGGTCGCACCGGGGCGGACGGCACACTGGAGGAGATACACCGGTCGACTGACCGGTTTCAGTGCACGTGCACGTTGGTTTTCAGCCAACTTCTCGCACCTGTGCATCACCCTGCCGAAGCACCCCCCAACCCCCGTTCGACCTGCACGGAAAGGGCCTCCGGGGGCCTGCGCACCCTACGCGGATTGGCCACTGCGACAAGGCGCACTTCCCTGCACGCCCCACGAGTGCAACGCTTCGTGATCGAATGCTTCACGCCAAGTTGCCAAGTCGACAATGTGCCGAGTGCCGAACCGGCCACCTCGGCACGACGGGACACAGTAGATTCGATCTTGACTGTCTACGGCGGGGGACTCGTGCAGGACCGAGGGGAAACGTGCAGGAGCGACACAACCGAGGAGCCGCGACCACCGAGGGGGGCTTAGCAGTATGAGCCACGACTCCACTGCCGCGCCGGAAGCCGGCGTCCGGAAGCTTTCCGGGCGACGCCGCAAGGAGATCGTCGCGGTGCTGCTGTTCAGCGGCGGCCCCATCTTCGAGAGTTCCATACCACTGTCGGTGTTCGGGATCGACCGCCAGGACGCCGGCGTGCCGCGCTACCGACTGCTGGTGTGCGGCGGTGAGGACGGCCCGCTGCGGACCACAGGGGGCCTCGAACTCAGCGCACCGCATGGCCTGGAAGCGATCTCACGGGCGGGCACGGTCGTCGTACCGGCCTGGCGTTCGATCACTTCTCCGCCACCGGACGAGGCGCTCGACGCGCTGCGCCGCGCCCACGAGGAGGGCGCCCGCATCGTCGGGCTGTGCACCGGCGCCTTCGTCCTCGCGGCGGCGGGCCTGCTGGACGGCCGGCCCGCGACGACACACTGGATGTACGCGCCGACGCTGGCGAAGCGCTATCCGTCGGTGCATGTCGATCCGCGCGAGCTGTTCGTCGACGACGGGGACGTGCTGACGTCGGCGGGCACCGCGGCCGGAATCGATCTCTGTCTCCACATCGTGCGGACGGACCACGGCAACGAGGCGGCCGGCGCGCTGGCCCGCCGCCTGGTGGTCCCGCCGCGCCGGTCGGGCGGCCAGGAGCGCTACCTCGACAGGTCTTTACCGGAGGAGATCGGCGCCGACCCCCTCGCGGAGGTCGTCGCCTGGGCGCTGGAGCACCTCCACGAACAGTTCGACGTGGAGACACTGGCGGCACGCGCGTACATGAGCCGGCGTACGTTCGACCGCCGCTTCCGCTCGCTGACCGGGAGCGCCCCGCTGCAGTGGCTGATCACACAGCGGGTGCTCCAGGCGCAGCGCCTGCTGGAGACGTCGGACTACTCGGTGGACGAGGTGGCGGGACGCTGCGGCTTCCGGTCGCCGGTCGCCCTGCGCGGGCACTTCCGCCGCCAGCTGGGCTCGTCCCCGGCCGCGTACCGGGCGGCGTACCGCGCCCGTCGTCCGCAGGCCGAGCGGCCCCAGGACGTCGACGGCGGACCGGGCGGTCCCGGGGGCGGCATGCCGGGCCATCCGGGGCATCCCAGCCAGGCGCCCGCCGCACTGCACCCGGAGCACCCGGTCCCGCTCCAGTCCCGCCGTACGGCGGCGGCGAGCGCGGTCGGGGCGCCCCAAGCCCTGTCGGCGTCGGCCGCGTCCGACAACGGGCGGGAGGCCTACATATCGGCCCGGGCGAGTCTGCCGGGACAGCGCAGGGCGACATGAGCCGGTGACCGGGCCCGCGGGGAGGAAGAC
>NZ_JBSHKH010000158.1:0-17425 GCF_053643595.1 Streptomyces sp. NPDC055506
TTCAGCCCCCGCGTCCGCAGGTCCGTGCTGATCTCCGCCGAGCGTGAGTCGGCCCGTACGGAGGCGGAGGACGTCCGCGCCGCCCTCGACGAGATTCTCTCCGACCACGACCGGCTGACCCGGCGCCTGCTCGGGGTGCCGGGCGCCGAGGACAGCGGGGACACGGAGGAGTGGCAGGGCGACGACTTCGAGTAGGGGCGGGTCCGTCAAGCCGGGGTGTCGAGGGTGATGGCTCCGGCCGGGCAGAGGCCGGCGGCCATCCTGGCGGCGGCCCGGTGCTCGGGGGCCGGGTCGGGGCGCAAAAGCACCACCAGGCCCTCCTCGTCGTCCTGGTCGAAGACCTCGGGAGCCGTCAGGGCGCACATGCCGGCGCCGGCACAGCGCTCACGGTCGACTCCGATCCGCAGCGGCTCGCGTGGGTCGCTCATGGGGCTACTCCTCGTCCCAGGTGACGGGCAGGCTGATCACGCCGTAGATGTTGGAGTGTTCGCGCAGCGGCACCTCCTGGGGCGGCACCGCGAGGCGCAGGGTGGGGAAGCGGGCGAAGAGCGCGGGGAACACGACGGCCATCTCGACGCGGGCGAGCTGCTGGCCCAGGCACTGGTGGGCGCCGTGCCCGAAGGAGAGGTGCCCGGTGGCCTCGCGGCGGATGTCGAGCCGGTCGGGGTCGGGGAACCTGTGCGGGTCACGGTTGGCGGCCTGCACGGAAACGGTCACCGTCTCTCCCGCCCTGATCAGCCGGCCCTCCACCTCGACGTCCTCGAGTGCCGAGCGCAGAATCGGGTCGGCCACGCTGAGGTAGCGCAGCAGTTCCTCCACCGCCTGCTCGGCGAGGCCGGGGTCGGCGCGCAGCGCCTCGAGCTGGTCGGGGTTGCTCAGCAGGGCGAAGGTGCCGAGGGCGAGCATGTTCGCGGTGGTATCAAGCCCGGCGGCGAGCAGCAGCCCGCCGATTCCCGCCAGCTCCTCGTCGGTGAGGTCGGAGGTGGTCAGATCGCTGAGCAGGTCGTCGGTGGGCTCCGCGCGCTTGGCGAGGACCAGTTCGTTCAGGTACCGGAGCAGCGCCGCATAGGCACCGCCCCTCGCCTCCGCGTCCGCCGCCTGGTCGAAGATGGTCGCCACCTGGCTCTGGAACCGCTCGCGGTCGGCGTACGGCACGCCGAGCAGCTCGCAGATCATGAGCGCGGGCACGGGCCGCGCCAGCGCCTCGACCAGGTCGGCCGCGGGCCCGGCCTGCTCCATGGCGTCCAGGCAATCGGTGGTGAACCGCTCGACGCGCTCGGTGAGCCGGCGCATGCGCCGGACGGTGAACTTACCGGTGAGCAGGCGCCGGTAGCGGGTGTGCTCGGGGGCGTCGAGGCCGGTGATGTCGCCGACCGGGGCCGGCGGCAGCTCCGCCGGCGTCCCGGGGACCGGCACCGGCATGTGCAGGAGTTCGTAGCGTGAGCTGAAGCGGCGGTCGGCCAGGATCGCGCGGGCCGCGGCGTGGCCGGTGGCCAGCCGGCCCGTGTGTCCGTCGGCGTAGCGCAGGGGGCGCAGCGGCCGGTCGCTCAGCGCGGTGAGTTCGGCGGGCGGGTCGAAGGGGCATCCGGTGTGCCGGTCGGTGGGCAGGGCGGGCGGCTCCTCGGCGGTGGCTCCGGCCGTGGTGGTGTCGTCGGCCGTCGGGTCGTACGGCATGCGGTCCTCCTGCGATCGTCGGGCGGGGTGTGCGTGGTGCGTAGCGGGTCGGGGCGGGTGAGGTCAGGCGCGGCGGATGAGGATGTCGCCGGCCGAGGTCCGGGCGTGCACCTCGACGGTCTCGTCGGAGTCCGCCGGACCGGCCGAGGAGCCGAGCGAGTTGCGCACCGTGCCGTACTTGGCGTTCAGGTCGAGCCAGGCGGCGGTGCCCTCGTGGATGCCGACTTCGAGGTCGCCGACGGAGGTGCGCAGTTCGATCCGGCCGCGCCTGGCGTCGCCGACGCGGATGCGGCCGTTGGAGGCCATCGCGTCGACCCCGGCGTGGGCGACGCCGATCTCGATCCGGCCGTTGGCGCACTTGGCGCCCACGTCGCCGTGTGCGATGCCGACGGAGATGTCGCCGTTGGCCGCGTTGGTCTTCAGGCCGCCGGTGACCTCGCCGACCTCGGTGGCGCCGTTGCCGTTCTTGACGGTCGCCGTGCCCGCGACCGTGCCGACCTCGACCCGGCCGGCGCCGGTGATCTCGACGTCTCCGGTCGAGCGGGCCAGGCGGATGTCGCCGTGGTCGGTCTTGAGGACGGCGCCGGCCGCCTCGTCGACCTGGAGGTCGCCGAGCGAGGTCTTGAGCGTGACGTCCCCGAAGCGGCCTTCGCAGAAGATGCCGCCCATGACCGAGGTGCCCCGGACGTCCGATCCCGCGGGCAGTTCGACGCTGACCTCGATGGCGCCCGGCTTGCCGAACAGGGACCGCTTCTTGGGCGTCCTGATGGTGAGGCGGCCGCCCGAGCAGGTGACCTGGGTCTGCTGCGCGGCGCGTACGTCGTTGTCGTCGGAGCCGTTGCGCGGCAGCACCTCCACGACCGTGTCGGTGCGCTTTCCCGCGGTGATGCGGGCGGTGCCGGCCTCCAGTTCGAGGGTGACGGAGATCGGTTGGGGGGTGTCGAAAGCAGGCATGGCTGTCCCGTCCTCTGGGTTTGTGGGTGGTCCCGCCGGTGAGGCGGGGTGATGAGTGGCCTAGTGGACCCAGCCGGTGAGGCTCCGGCCGGCCGGGTCCTTGTCGCGGCCCGGCGGGCCGGTGCGCTCCCCGCCGTCGAGGGCGAGAAACACGGCCCGCACCAGCCAGGCGTTGACCGACAGGCCCTCGGCCGCCGCGGCCTCCTCGGTGCGGGCCTTGAGCTGGGCGGGGAGACGGAAGTTGATCCGAGCCGTCGTGCCGTCGTCGGCGTCCGAAGGAGTCGCGACCGGGCCCCGCGTCTCCCGGAACGGCTCGGGAGCATGCGGCGCGGTCACCACGAACTCCGGGTCGGATCCGCGCAGCCGTACGTCGACCGAGCCCGGCGCCAGCTCCCGCGTGACCTCGCCCATGGCGGCGGACAGCGCGTCGAGGAGGGTCAGGCGGGCGGCGGACTCCAGCGGGCCGGTGAGCCGCTCGGCCAGGGCGCGGGCGTCGTCACCGCCGGCCTCCGCGGCGACGGCCAGCTCGCGCCGAAGGGTGTCGACGTAGGGCGTGAGGTCCATGACGCCATGATGGCACACGGGTGACGCCATGGCGAGCCATTCTGGCTCCAACTGATACGAGGTGCGCCTGACCTGCTCTTTCCCTCTGAAGGTGAGGTGTTGCTGTGTAGTCATCGTCATGAATGGGCTTGCGGGTGCGCCGAAGTGGTGCCATGGTGGCGTCACTTCAGCGCCAAGCCTTGGCGCCATCCCTCGCCCACCGACAGGAGTTCCCAGCCGTGGCTACCTTCCTTTACAAACTGGGCCGTCTCGCCTTCCGGCGCCGATGGCTCATGGTGTTGCTGTGGGTGGCGGTCCTTTTCGGCGCGGGCTTCGCCGCCTCCGCCGCCCCGGCGCCGCCCGCGGACACCTTCTCGATGCCCGGCACGGAATCACAGAAGGCCTTCGACCTGCTGGAGAAGAAGTTCCCGGACGCGAGTGCCGACGGGGCAAGCGCCCGGGTCGTGGTCCGTGCGTCCGAGGGCGGGAAGATCTCCGACCCCGCGCGGAAGGCCCATGTCGCAGCGCTGGTCGCGGAGTTGAGGAAGTCCCCGCAGGTCGCCTCGGTGAGCGACCCGTTCACGACGAAGGCGGTCAGCGAGGACGGCTCCACCGCCTACGCCATCGCCACCTACAAGGTCCCCGCCGCCGAGGTCGGCGACAAGGCGCACGACGCCCTCGACGACGCATTGGCCAAGGCCCGTGACGCCGGCCTGACCGCGGAGGCCGGCGGCGACGCCGTGAAGATCGACGCCGCCATGAGCGGCACGGGCGAGAAGATCGGCATCCTGGTCTCCGCCGTGGTCCTGCTCCTCACCTTCGGCTCGGTGATCGCCGCCGGCATGCCCCTGCTCACGGCCCTCATCGGTGTCGGCGTCGGGATATCCGCGATCACGGCGCTCGGCGCCACGCTAGGCCTGTCCGGCACCACCTCGACCCTGGCGATGATGCTCGGCCTCGCCGTCGGCATCGACTACGCCCTGTTCATCGTCTCCCGCTACCGCGCCGAGCTCACCGAGGGCCGCGACCGCGCCGACGCCGCGGGGCGGGCGGTCGGCACCGCCGGCTCCGCGGTGGTCTTCGCCGGGCTCACCGTCATCGTGGCCCTCGCCGGCCTGGCCGTGGTGAACATCCCGATGCTCACCAAGATGGGCCTGGCCGCCGCCGGCACCGTCGCGATCGCCGTCCTGGTCGCCCTCACCTTCGTGCCGGCGCTGCTCGGCTTCGCGCCGGTCAAGGTCCTGCGCCGCCGGGACCGCCACCGGTTCTCCGGCAAGCCCCTCAGCGCCCGCCGGCAGCGCAAGGCCGACAAGCACGCCGCGAAGGACGCTGGGCGGGGGCCCAACCTCGGCTCCCGCTGGGCCAGTTACGTCCTGCGCCACCCCGTCGCCGTACTGCTCCTGGCCGTCCTCGGCCTCGGCGCGGTCGCCGTACCCGCGGCCAGTCTGCAGCTCGGACTGCCCGGCGAGGGCACCATGGCCCCCGACACCACCCAGCGCAAGGCCTACGACCTGCTCTCGGACTCCTTCGGCCCCGGGTTCAACGGGCCGCTGACGATCACCGTGGAGGGCCCGGACGCCAAGGCCGCGGCCGACACCGTCGGCAAGCGGATCGCCGGGCAGGACGGCGTCGCCACCGTCACCCCGGCCACGCCCAACGAGGCCGGTGACACCGCGATCCTGAACGTCGTCCCGGCCACCGGCCCCACCGACGCCGCGACCGAGGACCTGGTACGCCGGCTGCGCTCCCTCGCCGGCGGCTTCCGGGCCGACACTGGCGCCGAGGTCCTGGTCACCGGCCAGACCGCGATGTTCATCGACTTCTCCGAGACCCTCGACGACGCGCTGCTGCCCTATCTCGCCCTGGTCGTGGGCCTGGCGTTCCTGCTGCTGATGGTGGTCTTCCGCTCGGTTCTCGTGCCGCTCAAGGCCGCGCTCGGCTTCCTGCTCTCGGTGACCGCCGCGCTCGGCGCCGTCGTCGCGGTCTTCCAGTGGGGCTGGCTCGCCGATGTCTTCGGCGTCGACCAGCCGAGCCCGATCATGAGCACGATGCCGATCTTCATGATCGGCGTGGTCTTCGGACTCGCCATGGACTACGAGGTGTTCCTGGTGACCCGGATGCGGGAGGCCTACGTCCACGGGGCGCGGCCCGCGGAGGCCGTCGTCACCGGCTTCCGCTACGGCGGCCGGGTGGTGGCCGCTGCCGCCGCCATCATGATCAGCGTGTTCTCCGGCTTCATCGTGGAGGACAACGACTTCGTGAAGATGATCGGCTTCGGCCTCGCGGCCGCGGTGCTCTTCGACGCCTTCCTGGTCCGTATGACCATCGTCCCCGCCCTGTTCGCCCTGCTCGGCAAGTCGGCCTGGTGGCTGCCGCGGTGGCTCGACCGGCTGCTTCCGAACCTCGACGTCGAAGGCGAGAAGCTCTCCCGCACGGCCCCGGCCGGGCAGGAGGCGCCGCGGCGCCGCGCACCCGAACTGGTCGACTAGCGATCCCCGTTGACCGTGACCGGGCCCGGCTCGGCGGCCTCGTCCAGGCGGGCCTGTTCCTCTTCGCCGAGGAGCAGGTCCGCCGCGGCCGCCGAGTCCCTGGCCGTCTCCGGCCGGCTCGACCCCGGGATCGGGATGACGGCCGGGGAGCGCGCCAGCAGCCAGGCCAGCCCGACCCGCTGGGGGCTGACACCGCGCTCCGCGGCCACGGCGTGGAAGGCGGCGAAGCGGTCCGCTCCCTCCGTCCGCGACGGCCCGTCCAGGGAGCTGCGGGCCAGCCCGCCCAGCGGGCTCCACGGCAGGAAGGCCAGCCCCAGTTCCGCGCACAGCCGCAGCTCCGGCTCGCTGTCCCGGAAAGCGGGGGAGTACCGGTTCTGCACCGACACCAGCCGGTCGCCGAGGACCGTACGCGCCCGGCGGATCTGGTCCGCGTCCGCGTTGGACACCCCGGCCAGCCGGATCGTGCCCGCGTCGAGCAGCTCCCGCAGGGCGCCGACCGACTCCTCGAACGGCACCGCGGGGTCGGGCTTGTGGAGCTGGTAGAGGCCGATCGCCTCCACACCGAGGCGCTTGCGGGAGGCCTCGGCGGCGGCCTTGAGATGGCGCGGGTGGCCGTTCACCGTCCAGTCCCCGCCCGCCGGACGGCCGCGGCCGCCCTTCGTCGCGACCAGCACGTCCGAGGTGTCACCGCCGTACGTGGCGAGTGCCCGGGCCAGCAGGCGTTCGTTGTGGCCGGGCTCCGCGCCCGGCAGATGGTAGGAGTCGGCCGTGTCCAGGAGGGTCACGCCCGCGTCGAGCGCGGCGTGCACGGTGGCCAGGGCACGCTTCTCGTCCGGCCGTCCTTCGAGGGACAGCGGCATCGCGCCGAGCCCGATCGCGCTCACCCGCAGTCCGCCCAGTGTCCTGTACCGCATGTCAGTCGCCCTTTCCGAGCGTCTCGGCGACGGCACGCGGCAACCACTGCCGGGCGTCGGTGAAGGTGTGGCCGAGCCGGGTGGCACGGCTGTTGTCCATGCCGTAGGAGCGGCGGAAGGAGAACGGGGAGACCTCGCCGACCTCCACGGGCCGGAACACGGCCCGGCCGCCCGGGACGTGCGCGGCCACCGCCTCGCACAACTCCTCGGTCCTCAGCGCCCCGTGGGAGGCGGCGTTCACCGGCCCGGTGAACTCCTCGCCCGCCGCCCACGCGAGGAAGCGGGCGATCTCGTCGACGTGTATGTACGTGGCGGGCCGGTTCACGGCCGGCACGGCGATCGGCTCGCCGGTGCGGATCCGCTCGGCGTAGTGGGCCAGCCGTCCGGTGAAGTCGTCGTCGCCGCCCAGCACATGGGCCACCCGCACCGCCGTGTACGGCAGCTCCGGGCCGTCGGCCGCGAGGACCGCCTCGGCCTGCCGCTTGCCCTCCCCGTAGTGCGCCTCCAGGAACGCCGGGGCGTCCCAGGGCAGTTCGAGGTCGACGGCGACCGCGGCCGGGTCGACGGCCTCCTCGCGCACGAGAGCGGGGGAGTCCTCGTACTCGTACACCTCGACCGTCGAGGTCATCACATAGCGGCCGGTACGGCCGGAGAAGACACGGCGGGCGAGTGCCGCCTGGCGCGGGGTGTAGCAGACCTGGTCGACGACGACGTCGAAGACACGCGAGCCGAGCGCCTCTCTCAGCGCGTGCTCGTCGTCCCGGTCGGCGACCAGCTGCTCCACCCCGGCCGGCGGCGGGGAGGACCCCCGGTTCAGCACGCTCACCCGGTGCCCTTCGTCCCGCAGCCGTGCGATCAGACGCTTTCCGACGTAGCGGTTTCCACCGATGACCAGTACGTTCCGGACCTTTTCCATGGCCATAATTCTCCTGGCGTACATCCGCGTACTGAAGGGGGAACCATGGGAGTTCAGGCCGCCGCACCGAAAGAACCACGGCATCTTCGTCCCGCCGCCGACGAAACCTCGGTGGTCTTCGACGCACTCGACCGGCAGATCCTCCAGCTGCTCCAGACCGACGGCCGGATCAAGCTCAGCGAGCTGGGCCGCCGGGTCCGGCTCAGCCCGGCGGCGGTCACCGAGCGGGTGCGGCGGCTGGAGGCCGCGGGCGTGATCAGCGGCTACGGCGCCCAGGTCGTCCCGGCCCGACTCGGCTACGGCATCCAGGCGTTCATCCGCGTCAACCCGCACGGCGGCTACAACCTGAAGCACCCGAGGACCCTGGAGCTGATCGAGCGGCCCGAGATCACCGAGGTGCACCACGTGGTCGGCGAGGACTGCTGGATCCTCAAGGTCGCCGTCCGGGACACCGTCCACCTGGAGGAGGTCCTGGAGGGCGTCTCCGCGCTGGGGCGCACCACGACGTCGATCGTGCTGACCTCCCCGGTGGAGCGGAAACCGCTGTTGCCTTGACGCGGGCGTCAAGGAATACGTTCGTACGCATGCGAATCGGCGAGCTGGCCGCACGGGCCGGGACCACGACGCGGACGCTGCGCTACTACGAGTCGCGGGGTCTGCTGCCCGCGCGGCGCACGGGCAACGGATACCGGAGCTACGACGAGAGCGATCTGCGGCTGCTCCGGCAGATCCGGACGCTGCAGGACTTCGGGTTCGACCTGGAGGAGACACGGCCCTTCGTGGAATGTCTCCGGGCCGGGCACCCCGAGGGCGACTCGTGCCCGGCGTCGCTCGCGGTCTACCGGCGCAAGCTGGGCGAACTGGACTCCCTGATCGGTGAGCTGACCACCGTCCGGGACACGGTCGCACGGCAGCTGGCGCGGGCCGAACTGGCCGCCGAGGCGGAGGCTCCGGGCGGTCCGGAGCCGCAGTGCGAGCTGGGAGGGGACCCATGGTGACCGATGTGACCGACATGGCCGACGTGGTTGACGTGACGGACGCGGATTTCGAGGCGGAGGTGATCGGCGCCGGTCTGCCGGTGCTGGTGGAGTTCACCGCCGACTGGTGTCCGCCGTGCCGGCAGATGGGGCCGGTGCTGAAGGCCCTCGCCTCGGAGGAAAGCGGCCGGCTGAAGGTGGTGCGGCTGGACGTGGACGCCAACCCGGAGACGACCAACGCCTACAAGGTGCTGTCCATGCCGACCTTCATGGTGTTCCGCGGCGGTGAGCCCGTGAAGTCGATGGTGGGCGCGCGGGCCAAGCGGCGGCTGCTTGAGGAACTGGCCGACGTGCTCTAGGCGACCCGCCCGGACAACAGGAAATCCCCCGAGCAATTGCGCTCGGGGGATTTCCTTGCGTATATTTGTTTGTTCGTGACTTCGACTCGAAAGAAGTCACGCGAAGTTCAGTGAGCACAGTATATCCGGGCGGGAGCGGAATTGTCAAACACCGAATTTCCGGACGATGAATTGCGACAGGAACAGGAATTCATCGACGGGTTGTACGCGCGCGTGGACGCGCTGCGCGGCGACGCCGAGACCTCCGTCACGGACGCCCTCGCGCAAGGCAACACGCCCATGCAGGCCAGACTCGAGCGGGACATCCTCGTCGCCGAGCGCTCCGGGCTGCTCGCCGCACTGAACGCGGTGGACGGCTCCCTGTGCTTCGGCCGGATCGACCTCACCTCGGGCGTCACCCACCACATCGGCCGGATCGGGCTGCGCACCGACGACGCCGAGCGCACCCCCGTCCTGATCGACTGGCGTGCCGACGTCGCCCGCCCCTTCTACCTGGCCACCGGCCACACCCCGATGGGTCTGAGGCGCCGGCGGCACATCGCCACCGACGGCCGGCGGGTCACCCAGCTGCACGACGAGATCCTCGACCTCGGCGACGAGACCCGCACCGGCCACGAGGACCCGACGGGCGACGCCGTGCTGCTCGCCGCCCTCGACTCGGCCCGCACCGGCCGGATGAGCGACATCGTGCAGACCATCCAGGCCGACCAGGACCGCATCATCCGCGCCCCGCACCGCGGCGTCATGGTGGTGGAGGGCGGTCCGGGCACCGGCAAGACGGCCGTCGCCCTGCACCGCGCCGCCTATCTGCTGTACGAGCACCGCGAGCTGCTCGCCAAGCGGGCGGTACTGATCGTCGGGCCCAACCCGGCGTTCCTCGGCTACATCGGCGAGGTGCTGCCCTCCCTCGGCGAGACGGGGGTGCTCCTCGCGACCGTCGGCGAGCTGTTCCCCGGTGTGAAGGCGACCGCGACCGACACGCCCGAGGCCGCAGCCGTGAAGGGCCGGGCCGGCATGGCAGACGTCCTCGCCGAGGTGGTGCGCGGTCGGCAGGCGCTGCCCGACCCGGTGATCGCCATCGAGCACGACCGCGAGGTCCTCATGCTCGACGACGGCCTGGTGAACGTCGCCCGCGAGCGCACCCGCGCCGCCAAGCTGCCGCACAACGCCGCCCGCGAGCACTTCGAGGGCCACATCCTCAACGCGCTCACCGACCTGTACGCCGAACGGATCGGCACCGACCCCTTCGACGGGTCCAGCCTGCTCGACCCCAGCGACATCACCCAGATCCGCGACGACATCGCCGAGAACCCCGATGTCTGGTCCGCCATCGACCAGCTGTGGCCGGTGCTCACCCCGCAGCGGCTGGTCGCCGACTTCCTCGCCGCGCCCGAGGAGTTCCTGCCCGCCGAGGACGCCGAGGCCGTACGCCGCCCGGTGACCCGGCGCTGGACGGTCGCGGACGTGCCGCTGCTCGACGAGGCCGCCGAACTCCTCGGCGACGACGACCGGCTGGCCCGGGAGCGCGCCGCGCGCGAACGGGAGGAGCAGATCGCCTACGCGCAGGGCGTGCTGGAGGTGTCGTACGCCTCCCGGACCTACGAGTTCGAGGACAAGGAGGACAGCGACCCCGACGGCAGCGAGGTGCTGTCCGCGCACGACGTCATCGACGCCGAGCGGTTCGCCGAACGGCACGAGGAGGACGACCACCGCAGCGCCGCCGAGCGCGCGGCGGCCGACCGCACCTGGGCGTTCGGGCACATCATCGTCGACGAGGCGCAGGAGCTGTCGCCGATGGCCTGGCGGCTGCTGATGCGCCGCAGCCCGACCCGCTCGATGACCCTGGTCGGCGACCCCGCGCAGACGGCGGAGGCGGCCGGTGTCGGCTCCTGGGCGGGCATCCTCGAGCCGTACGTCGAGGACCGCTGGGAGCACAACCGACTGGGCGTCAACTACCGCACCCCGGCCGAGATCATGGACGCGGCGGCGGCCGTGGTCCGCGCCGAGCACCCGGAGTTCGAGCCGCCGAGCTCGGTCCGCTCCACGGGTGTACGGCCGTGGGCGCGGGCCACCGACGACCTTCCGGGCGCGGTCGCCAAGGCGGTCGAGGAGCTCACCCCGGCCGAGGGACGGCTCGCGGTGATCGCGCCGCGCGACCTCCACCGCGGCCTCGCGGCCCGGCTGGACGGCGTGACGGCGGGCGCCGAACCCGACCTCACCCAGACGGTCGTCCTCCTCGACCCGCGCCAGGCCAAGGGCCTGGAGTTCGACTCCGTCCTGGTGGTCGAGCCCGGCCGGTACGGCACCAGCGACCTGTACGTGGCCCTGACCCGGGCCACCCAGCGGCTCGGCGTGCTGCACACCGGGGAGTTGCCGGAGGCCTTGTCGGAATCCTTCGTGTAGGAGCGGTAACAGTTCGTGTCGTAGTCACCGCCTGTGCGCGGCCGGTGCGGTAGGCGTTGCCATAGGGAAGCCCAGCCCTACGCGGCCGCGCCGGCTGCACGGGCCCGTGGCGCCGGTCGGGCTGATGGGCGGCGAGTGCCTGTGGCGGCGCGACCTCCGCTACTGGCGGGCCCGTGCCCAGCGTGAACTGCCGCCGGGCTGGCCGCTGCTGGCCGCCGAGTCCGGCTCGGCCGGCTTCGCCGACCTGGGCGCCCAGTTCACCCTGCCGCTGCTGCTCATGGTGACCACCAGGCTGTTCGGCTGCCCCGTGGAGCTGGGCGACGAGCTGGTCATGGACCTGTGGCGGATGCTCGACGGCGGCCTGGACGCCGACCCCGCCACCGCCCGGGCCCTCGCGTCCTTCACCCGGCTCGCCGCCCACCGCCGGGCTCGCCCGGGCGACGACCTCACCTCGTACCTGCTGCTGGCCGACCGGCAACATGATCCTCAACACGCTGCTGGAGGTCATCCGGGGTAACGCCACCGTCCGCCGCAGCGCGTCGGCGGGGCAGCTCGGCGAGACGGTCGACCGGGCCGCCCTCGCCACCCCGCCGGTTGCCCTGGCGCGCACGACAGCACCGGGACGGCACCCTCCAGGAGACGGACCGCCAGACCACGGGACCGCTGGCCGCGCCTCAGGAGGCTGATGTCCGGCACCCAGGCTGAGCGGACCTACCGGAGCAGCGACTTCGGATACCGCAGGGCGTGCCACAGTCCGGCCGCCAGCGGTACGACCGTCAGGGCGAAGAAGACCCAGAACACGAACTCGGCGCCGGGCGCCAGGTCGTAGGTGGTGCCGTCCTCCCACTCGCAGTAGGCCCGAGGCGGAAACGGCGTGGAGACTCCCCAGGCCTTTCCGCCGCCCAGGAAGCCCTCCCGCATCGGCTCGGCCGGACAGGGCGCGGTCTCCGGGAACAGCACGGGGTCGTCCGCCGTCATGATCACGACCCAGGTGACGGCACCGCACGGCAGCGCCCAGAACACCGCGGTCCGCACCCACAGCGGCAGCAGCGGATGCGCCAGCAGCCCGCGCAGCGCGACCAGGGCCACCACGAGTCCGACGAAGACGGGAAGCAGCGTCATGCCGACACCGCGGTCTTCGGGTCGGGCGGACCCCCATGGCCCGGTGGGGTGGCACGGCACATGCCGTCACCCCACCAGGGCCCGACCGCACGGGCTGTGGCGGAAGCCACTCCTCCCGTCACAGAGGTGTCACAGCGGGCAGCGGCCGCCTACGCCGGGCGCAGCCACACCGTCGACAGCGGCGGCAGGGTCAGGCGGATGCTGGCCGGGCGGCCGTGCCAGGGCTGGGCCTCGGGCTTGACCGGGTCGGGGTTGGTGACGTCGCCGCCGCCGTAGCGGGCGGCGTCGGTGTTCACGGCCTCGTGCCAGGCGGGGACGTCCTCGGGCACGCCCAGGCGGTAGTCCTGGCGGACGACCGGCGCGAAGTTCGACACCGCCAGGATCGGGGTGCCCTCCGGGTCCAGCCGCAGGAACGCGAGGACGTTGTCGTCGGCGGCGTCCCCGACGACCCACTCGAAACCGGCCGGGTCGGTGTCGAGGCGCCACAGCGCCGGGGTGGCCCGGTAGACCGTGTTGAGGTCGCGGACCAGGTCACGCACGCCCCGGTGGTCGGGCTCGGCCCCGTAGCCCGGGTCCAGCAGCCACCAGTCGGGGCCGTGCGCCTCGGACCACTCGGCGCCCTGGGCGAACTCCTGGCCCATGAAGAGCAGTTGCTTGCCCGGGTGGGCCCACATGAAGCCGAGGTAGGCCCGCACGCCGGCGCGCTGCTGCCACCAGTCGCCGGGCATCTTCGACACAAGGGAGCCCTTGCCGTGCACGACCTCGTCGTGGGAGATCGGCAGGACGTAGTTCTCGCTGTACGCGTACACCATCGAGAAGGTCATCTCGTGGTGGTGGTACTTGCGGTGCACCGGCTCATGGCTCATGTACTGGAGCGAGTCGTGCATCCAGCCCATGTTCCACTTCAGCCCGAACCCGAGCCCGCCGAAGCCGCTCGGGCCCTCGTGGTGGGTGGCCCGGGTCACCCCGTCCCACGCGGTCGACTCCTCGGCGATCGTGACCACGCCGGGCACCCTGCGGTACACCGTCGCGTTCATCTCCTGCAGGAACGCCACCGCGTCCAGGTTCTCCCGGCCGCCGTGCTCGTTGGGCGTCCACTGCCCCGCCTCGCGCGAGTAGTCGAGGTAGAGCATCGAGGCGACCGCGTCCACCCGCAGCCCGTCGATATGGAACTCCTCGCACCAGTACAGGGCGTTCGAGACGAGGAAGTTGCGCACCTCCCGCCGCCCGAAGTCGAACTCCAGCGTGCCCCAGTCGGGATGCGCGGCCCGCAGCGGATCCTCGTGCTCGTACAGGGGCCGCCCGTCGAACTCGGCCAGCGCCCAGTCGTCCCGCGGGAAATGGGCCGGCACCCAGTCCATGAGGACGCCGATCCCGGCCCGGTGCAGCGAGTCGACCAGATACCGGAAGTCGTCCGGCGTGCCGAGGCGGGCCGTCGGCGCGTAGAAGCCGGTGACCTGGTAGCCCCAGGAGCCGCCGAACGGATGCTCGGCGACCGGCATCAGCTCGACGTGCGTGAAGCCCAGGTTCTTCACGTACCCGGGGAGCTGATCGGCCAGCTGCCGGTACGTCAGCCCCGGGCGCCAGGAGGCCAGATGCACCTCGTACACCGAGAACGGCGCCTCGTGTGCCGGGGCCTCGGCCCGCCGGTCCAGCCACTCGGCGTCGCCCCACTCGTACGCCGAGGACGTGATGACCGACGAGGTCGCGGGCGGCACCTCCGTGCGGCGGGCCAGCGGGTCGGCGCGCAGCGTCTTCGAACCGTCGGGGCGGGTGATGTCGAACTTGTACAGCTCGCCCTCGCCGATGTCCGGCAGGAACAGCTCCCACACGCCCGACGAGCCCAGCGACCGCATGGCGTGGCCGGTGCCGTCCCAGAAGTTGAAGGTGCCGGCCACGCGCACGCCGCGCGCGTTCGGCGCCCACACCGAGAACCGGGTGCCGGTCACGCCCTCGTGGGTCGTCGGGTGCGCGCCGAGCGCCGTCCACAGCTCCTCGTGCCGGCCCTCGCCGATCAGATGCAGGTCGAGGTCGCCCAGCGTGGGCAGGAAGCGGTAGGCGTCCTCGGTGTCCAGAACCGTGCCCTCGTACGCCACGAGCAGCCGGTACGCCGGGACCTCCCGCAGCGGCAGCAGCCCGGAGAAGAACCCTTCCCCGTCGTCGTGCAGCTCCGCCCGCAGTTCCCCGGCGACGACGGTCACCGACAGGGCGTACGGCCGGAACGCCCGGAACGCGACTCCGCCGGGCACGGGGTGCGCGCCGAGCACGGAGTGCGGGTCGTGATGCGTTCCGCCGAGCAGCCGCTCCCGGTCCACCGCGTCGACGGCGGGCGAGACGGCGATCTCCATCTCCGGCGGGACGACCTGGTCGGGGGCGGCCTTCCGGGCAGCGGCTTTCCCTGCGCCCGCTGCCCGGGCGGGGGCCTTCTTCGCCGCCGCCTTCTTGGCAGGGGGGTTGGCGGCCGTGGACTTGGCGGCAGCTGCCTTCGCGGTCGTGGCCTTCTTGGCGGCAGCCTTCGTGGTCGTGGCCTTCTTCACGGCCGTCTTCTTCGCGGCTGTCTTCGCAGGGGTCTTCTTGGCGGCTGCCTTCGTCGCGGCCACCTTCTT
Organism: Streptomyces sp. NPDC055506; assembly: GCF_053643595.1. NCBI lineage: Bacteria > Bacillati > Actinomycetota > Actinomycetes > Kitasatosporales > Streptomycetaceae > Streptomyces > Streptomyces sp. NPDC055506. Next base: position 14,958 of record NZ_JBSHKH010000158.1, read on the forward strand.
GGCGGTCGACTTCGCCACGGTCGACTTCGCCGCGGTCGCCTTCGCGGGGGCCGCCTTCTTAGCGACGGCCTTCTTCGCCACGGCCTTCTTCGCGACAGCCTTCTTCGCCACGCTCGGCTTCGCGGCCGTCGCCTTCTTCGCCGGTGACTGCGCTGGGGCCGATTTCCTGGCGGCGGCCTTCTTCGCCGCCGCCTGTTTCGGTACCGCCGTCTTCTTCGCGGCGCTCTTGCGCTGGGCGGCCGTCGGCTGCTCGGGGATCTTCTCCCCGGCGGTCTTCTTCGGATGCGAACCGCTGGACTCGGAGCGGGGGGTCACGGGCGCAGCCTCCTGGGCGCAGGTGGGTCAGTCAGGTCAGATGGCCGGACGAGGAGAGCCGGCTTATGGCGGCCAGGGGCACCGGCAGCCAGTCGGGGCGGTGCCGGGCCTCGTACACCACCTCGTAGATCGCCTTGTCCGTCTCGTAGGCGCGCAGCAGCACCGGGTCGGTGCGCGGATCGCGGCCGGAGGCCTCCGCGTAGCCGGAGCAGTACGCGGACCGGCAGGTCTCGGCCCAGTCCGGCTGGGGCGGATCGGCCGAGCGGGCCGCGTAGTCGAAGGACCGCAGCATGCCGGCGACATCCCGCACCGCCGGCTGCGGCATGCGCCGCTCGGGCAGGGGCCGGGCCGGCTCGCCCTCGAAGTCGATCAGCCACCACTCGCCGGCCGGTGAGCGCAGGCACTGCCCGAGATGCAGATCGCCGTGCACGCGCTGCGCGGTCCAGGTGCGGCCCTCGGCGGCCAGATCGCCCAGCGCGGTGAACGCCGACCGCAGCCCGTCGGCGTAGGGCCGCAGCGCGGGCACCGCCTGGACGGCCGCCTCCAGCCGCTCGAGCATGCCGTCCACCATGAGCTGGAGCTGCATGTGACCGAGCGTGACCGTCGGCAACGCACGGGCCAGCGCGGTGTGCACCTCGGCGGTGGCCCGCCCCAGCGCCCGTGCCTCGGCGCCGAAGTCCTCGCCCTTGGCCAGCTCGCGCAACGCCAGCTCCCAGCCGTCGGAGGCGCCCTGCACGAACGGCTGGAGCACCCCCAGCACGTACGGCTGCTGGGCGAGGTCCGCCGAGCCCGCCGGGATCACCGGGTCCGCCGTGGGGTCTATGTCCGCGACCATCCAGGCCGTCGGCGCGGGCACCCGGGGGCAGCCCTCGCGGGCCAGCGCCAGCGGCAGCTCCAGATCGGGGTTGACCCCGGGCACGATCCGGCGCAACAGCTTCAGGATGAACGTATCTCCGTAGACGACGGACGAGTTGGACTGCTCGGCGGTCACCACGCGGGGCACCAGCCCGGACCTGATGTCCTGGCCGGGGTCCCGCTCGAAGCGGAGCCTGCCGATACGGGCCCGGGTGCGCAGCGCCTCCAGGAACAGCTCGGTGGGCCTGGTGTCGTGCAGGGCGTCGTAGACGGCGCGGCCGGCCAGCGGCCCCGTCGGCACATGTCCGATCAGCGCGGGCGCCAGCCGAGGCGGCAGCGCCTCGCGCACGCCTATCAACAGCTGGTAGCAGTCGCCGGGATGGCCGGGCGCGCCCGGGGACGACCCGAGCGGCTGATGGGCGCGGACGAGCAGGTGGTACAGGCCCAGCTTGGCACTGGCGGGGAGCAGCTCGGTGGCCTCGACCAGTGTGAACCCGGTGACCGGACGGCCCTTGCCGGCGAACCAGCGCTGCCGTGGCAGCCATTCCCGCAGCAGGGGATCCAGGGAGGCGAGAAGGCCGGGCGGGGTGGTGACGGTGCGTGTGACGGCTTCCGACATGACGTCGCGTCCTTTCACCCATGTGTGATGCGTCACCGGGTGGGGTGTTCTTCATGCGTGCCCCGGGCGGGGCAGGAGAAACGCCCCGCCACGGGGGTTTGCGGCCTGCCCCGCGGATCAGGCCTCAGCAGGCCGTTTCAGGCCTCACACGGCCCTCATACGGTGTCCCCGCGGAGCCGGAACCAGTAGAAACCGTGGCCCGCCAGGGTCAGCAGATACGGCAGCTCGCCGATGGCCGGGAAGCGCACGCCGCCGAACAGCTCCACCGGGTGCCGCCCCTCGAAGGCGCTCAGATCCAGCTCCGTGGGCTGCGCGAACCGGGAGAAGTTGTTCACGCACAGCACCAGGTCGTCCTCGTACTCCCTGAGGAAGGCCAGCACCGCCGGGTTCGTCGACGGCAGCTCGGTGTAGGTGCCGAGCCCGAAGGCGGGGTTCTGCTTGCGGATCTCGATCATGCGGCGGGTCCAGTGCAGCAGCGACGACGGCGAGGACATCGACGCCTCGACGTTCGTGACCTGGTAGCCGTAGACCGGGTCCATGATCGTCGGCAGGAACAGCCGCCCGGGGTCGGAGGACGAGAAGCCCGCGTTGCGGTCGGGCGTCCACTGCATCGGCGTGCGCACCGCGTCCCGGTCGCCGAGCCAGATGTTGTCGCCCATGCCGATCTCGTCGCCGTAGT
>NZ_JBSHKH010000159.1:0-17222 GCF_053643595.1 Streptomyces sp. NPDC055506
CTACGCGGCGGAGCGCGGCCTGGTCGACGACGTCATCGACCCCGCCGAGACCCGCCAGGTCCTCATCGACTCGCTGGCCATGCTCCGCACCAAGCACGCCGACCTGCCCTCCCGCAAGCACGGCAACCCGCCCCAGTGACGGTCCCCGCCCCGGCACCGGCCCCGGCCGCCCCGGCCCCGCAGGCTCCGTCGGCCCCGGCCCCGCAGCAGCAGGAGACCCCGGCTCCCGAGCCGGTCCCGGCCGCTCCGGCGCCCGCCCCGGCTCCGGCCCAGGCCCCGGCCGCTCCGGCCGCCGCCCAGCCGGCCGACGACGGCGCCTACGTCACCCCGCTGGTGCGCAAGCTCGCCGCCGAGAACGGCGTCGACCTGTCCACCGTCAAGGGCACCGGTGTCGGTGGCCGTATCCGCAAGCAGGACGTCATCGCCGCCGCCGAGGCCGCGAAGGCCGCCGCCGCTGCCCCGGCTCCGGCCGCGGCCGCCGCTCCGGCCGCCGCCAAGAAGGCCCCGGCGCTGGAGACCTCCCCGCTGCGCGGCCAGACCATCAAGATGCCGCGGATCCGCAAGGTCATCGGCGACAACATGGTCAAGGCCCTGCAGGAGCAGGCCCAGCTGTCCTCGGTCGTCGAGGTCGACGTCACGCGTCTGATGAAGCTGCGCGCCCGGGCCAAGGACTCCTTCGCGGCCCGTGAGGGCGTGAAGCTGTCTCCGATGCCGTTCTTCGTCAAGGCCGCGGCCCAGGCGCTGAAGGCGCACGCGCCGATCAACGCCAAGATCAACGAGGCCGAGGGGACCATCACCTACTTCGACACCGAGAACATCGGTATCGCGGTGGACTCCGAGAAGGGCCTGATGACCCCGGTCATCAAGAACGCCGGTGACCTCAACCTCGCCGGTATCGCCAAGGCCACGGCGGAGCTCGCGGGCAAGGTCCGCGCCAACAAGATCACCCCGGACGAGCTGTCCGGCGCGACCTTCACCATCAGCAACACCGGTTCGCGCGGCGCGCTCTTCGACACGATCATCGTGCCGCCGGGCCAGGTCGCCATCCTCGGCATCGGCGCCACGGTCAAGCGCCCCGCCGTCATCGAGACGGAGGAGGGCACGGTCATCGGCGTCCGCGACATGACGTACCTGACCCTGTCCTACGACCACCGCCTGGTGGACGGCGCCGACGCCGCCCGCTACCTGACGGCGGTCAAGGCCATCCTGGAGGCGGGCGAGTTCGAGGTCGAGCTCGGCCTCTGACCTTCCTGAACGGCTGAACAGTGCCCCTGCCCGGAATCCCCGGGCAGGGGCACTGCCTGCTTTCAGGGGCGCGGGGAACTGCGCGAGCAACCACTACGGCGCGGCAGCCGAACGACGAACTCACACCCCCCATGTAAGTCTCGTCTCACCTGCACCAAGACACCCCCACCCACCTCACCCACGGAGCGACCCGGCCTTATTGTCTAAACGTCAAACCCCCTTAAGGAGCTCACATGACCGCGCCCGTCATCCACTCGCTGCGCGAGCAGATCCGCGAGCACATCCTGGAGGGGATCATCAGCGGACGCTGGCAGCCGGGCGAGCGGATCGTCGAGCGCCGGATCGCCACGGAGCTGGAGGTCAGCCAGACCCCGGTCCGCGAGGCACTGCGCGAACTGGAATCCCTGCGCCTGATCGAGTCCGCCCCCAACAAGGGCGTCCGGGTCCGGAACCTGACCGCCGCCGACCTGGAGGAGAGCTACCCGGTCCGGGCCGGCCTTGAGGCCATCGCTGCGGAGCTGGCGGCCCAGGGCCTGGCGGAGGACTGCTCGGCGCTGGAGCCGCACGTCAACGCCCTGTACGAGGCCGACCGCAGGTCGGACGGCACGGCGCAGGTCCGCCACACCGTCGCCTTCCACCGCGAACTGGTCCGCGCGGCCGGGAACTCCGTCCTGCTGCACACCTGGGAGGGCCTCGGCATCGAGGTGTTCACGGCCCTGTCGATCCGCTGGCTGGGCACCCAGCAGCAGTCGTACGCGGAGGAGCACGAGGAGCTGGTCGCCGCCTTCAAGCGCCGCGACCCCCGCATCGCCGAACTGGTGAAGGCCCACGTCCTGGGCTGCGCGCCCCGGGCGTGACACCCGAGCACGCTCCCGCTCAAACGCCTCCGACCTGCGAAAACCGTTCGAAAATCGGTCACCGCGTGCCACCGCCGGAGGCACCGCGTGCCTACTTTCTCGTGATCAAGAGGTTTTACGCCTCAACCCTTTGATCGATCATCGATCAGAGAGTTACAGTCGCCGACGGGCTTGCCACCCAAGCCCCAGCCCTGTCCTGCCAAAGACAAAGGGCACCCCCGAACCCTTACCGATGAGGGAACCCCCTTCGACTGAGGAAGGCGGCGACATGACCGACCCCAAAGCCATCCAGCCGAGCGAGCTCGACCAGCTCCCGGACCGGGACCCGGAGGAGACCGCCGAATGGCAGGCCTCCCTGGACGCGGTGACCGAGGCGGCCGGACCGCACCGTGCCGCATACCTCATGCGGCGCACGCTGGAGCGCGCCGAGGGCGCCGGCATCGCGCTGCCGAAGCTCCTCGAGACCGACTACGTCAACTCCATCCCCACCGCCGCCGAGCCGGGCGTGCCCGGTGACGAGGCGATGGAGCAGCGGATCACCGCCTGGAACCGCTGGAACGCGGCCGCGATGGTGACCCGGGGCAGCAAGTACGGCGTCGGCGGGCACATCGCCACCTTCGCCTCGGCGGCCTGGCTCTACGAGACCGGCTTCAACCACTTCTTCAAGGGCAAAGAGGCCGACGGCTCCGGCGACCAGCTCTACATCCAGGGCCACGCCTCCCCCGGCATCTACGCCCGCGCCTTCCTCGACGGCCGTCTGAACGAGGAGCAGCTCGACAACTTCCGCCGGGAGGCGGGCGGCAACGGCCTGCCCTCCTACCCGCACCCGCGCCGTCTGCCCTGGCTGTGGGAGTTCCCGACCGTCTCCATGGGTCTCGGCCCGCTCTCGGCGATCTACCAGGCGCGCTTCAACCGCTACCTCGCCAACCGCGGCATCAAGGACACCGCCGGTTCGCACGTGTGGGCGTTCCTCGGCGACGGCGAGATGGACGAGCCCGAGTCGACGGCGGCCCTCGCGCTCGCGGCCCGTGAGGAGCTGGACAACCTCACGTTCGTCATCAACTGCAACCTGCAGCGCCTCGACGGCCCGGTCCGCGCCAACTTCAAGATCGTGCAGGAGCTGGAGGCCCAGTTCCGCGGCGCCGGCTGGAACGTCGTCAAGACGCTGTGGGGCACGGCCTGGGACGAGCTGTTCCAGCTCGACACCACCGGCGCCCTCGTACGCCGTCTGCGCCAGGTACCGGACGCGCAGATCCAGACGTACCAGACGCGCGACGCCGCCTACATCCGCCAGGACTTCTTCGGCGCCGACCCGGCGCTGGTGGAGCTGGCGAAGCTGCTGAGCGACGACAAGATCCTCGAGTGTTTCCACCTCTCGCGCGGTGGTCACGAGGCGCGCAAGGTGTTCGCCGCGTACAAGGCGGCCGTCGAGCACAAGGGCGCGCCGACCGTGATCCTGGCCCAGACGGTCAAGGGCCACACCCTCGGCGAGGGCTTCGCGTCGAAGAACGCCAACCACCAGATGAAGAAGCTCTCGGTGGACGAGTTCAAGAACATGCGCGACCTGCTGGAGCTGCCGATCTCCGACAGCGCGTTCGTCGACGGCGTGGTGCCCTACGGCCACCCGGGCGCCGACTCCCCCGAGGTCCGCTACCTCCAGGAGCGCCGCGCCGCCCTCGGCGGTCCGGCCCCGGCCCGTCGCGTGCACCCGGTCGCCCCGCTGCCCGCCCCGGCGGAGAAGGCGTTCGCGTCCTTCGACAAGGGCTCCGGCTCGCAGAACGTGGCGACGACGATGGCGTTCGTCCGTCTGGTCAAGGACCTGGTCCGCGACAAGGAGACGGGCAAGCGCTGGGTGCCGATCGTCCCGGACGAGGCGCGCACCTTCGGCATGGAGTCGCTGTTCCCGTCGCTCGGCATCTACTCGCCGAAGGGCCAGACGTACGAGCCGGTCGACCGCGACCAGCTGATGTACTACAAGGAGGCCAAGAACGGCCAGATCCTCAACGAGGGGATCACCGAGGCCGGTTCGATGGCCGACTTCATCGCCGCTTCGACGTCGTACGCGACGCACGGCGAGGCGATGATCCCGTTCTACATCTTCTACTCGATGTTCGGCTGGCAGCGCACGGCCGACCAGATGTGGCAGCTCGGCGACCAGCTCGGCCGCGGCTTCCTCGTCGGCGCCACGGCCGGCCGCACCACCCTGACCGGTGAGGGCCTCCAGCACGCCGACGGCCACTCCCCCGTGATCGCGGCGACCAACCCGGCGGCGCTGTCGTACGACCCGGCGTTCGCCTACGAGGTCGCGGCCATCGTCAAGGACGGTCTGCGCCGGATGTACGGCGAGGCCGCCCCGGGCGAGGACCAGGACGTCTTCTACTACCTGACCGTCTACAACGAGCCGATGCCGCAGCCGGCGAAGCCGTCCGTGGACGGGGTCGACGAGGGCATCGTCAAGGGCCTGTACCGCTTCAACACGGCGGAGTCGGCGGGCATCACGCCTGTGGCCAACGCCCCGCGGATCCAGCTGCTCGGCTCCGGTACGGCGATCCACTGGGCGCTCAAGGCGCAAGCGCTGCTCGCCGAGGAGTGGGGCGTGGCGGCCGACGTGTGGTCGGCGACGTCCTGGAGCGAGCTGCGCCGGGACGCCCTGGAGGCGGACGAGGCGCTGCTGCGCGGCGAGGAGCGGGTGCCGTTCGTCCGGCAGGCGCTCCAGGGCGCCGAGGGCCCGGTGCTGGCGGTCTCCGACTACATGCGCCAGGTCCCGGACCAGATCGCGCAGTGGGTCGAGCAGGACTGGTCCTCGCTGGGCGCCGACGGCTTCGGCCTGTCGGACACCCGTGAGGCGGCCCGCCGCCACTTCGGCGTGGACGCCGAGTCCATCGTCGTCGCGGCCCTGGCCCAGCTCGCCAAGCGCGGCGAGGTCAAGGCGACGTCCGTGAAGGAAGCGCGTGAGAAGTACGGTCTGTAAGGACCGGTGATCGGCAGGCCCCCGCCCCGGCGGGGGCCTGCTGCATGATGTGCCCATGCGTGCTGCCCGGCTCATCAAGATGGTGCTGCTCCTGCAGTCCCGGCCCGCCATGACGGCCGCCGAGCTCGCCCGTGAGCTGGAGGTGTCGGAGCGGACGGTGACACGGGACGCGCAGGCGCTGTCGGAGGCGGGCGTGCCGGTGTACGCGGACCGGGGCCGGGCCGGCGGGTACCGGCTGGTCGGCGGGTACCGGACGCGGCTGACCGGCCTGCACCGCGGCGAGGCGGAGGCGCTGTTCCTGTCCGGGGTGCCGGGGGCGCTGCGCGAGATGGGCCTGGAGGACGCCGCCTCGGCCGCTCAGCTGAAGGTGTCGGCGGCTCTGCTGCCGTCCCTGCGGGACGCCTCGAGGACGGCGGCGCAGCGGTTCCACCTGGACGCTCCGAACTGGTTCAAGGAGCCGAGGACGCCCGCGCTGCTGCCCGCCGTGGCCGACGCGGTGTGGGACGACCGGCGGATCGTCGCGCGCTACCGGCGCGGGGAGGACGAGGTCGTCCGGGAGCTGGAGCCGTACGGGCTCGTGCTGAAGGCGGGCGTCTGGTACCTGTGCGCGCGGGTGGCCGGGAACGGGGCCTTCCGGGTGTACCGGATCGACCGGTTCACGGCGGTGGACCCGGGCGGGGAGCGCTTCGAGCGGGAGCCGGAGTTCGAGCTGCCCGCCTTCTGGGAGGAGCGGGCGGAACAGTTCGCCCGGTCCATCCTGCGGGCGCGGGTGGTGGTGCGGCTCTCCCCCGACGGCGTGCGCGCACTGCCGTACGCCCTCGACTCGCTGTCCGCGCGGGAGGCGCTGGCGGACGCGGACGAGCCGGATGGCGACGGATGGGTGACGGTGGCTCTGCCGGTGGAGTCCGAGGAGGTCGCCCACACCCAGCTGACGGCGCTCGGCGCGGAGGTGGAGGTGCTGGCCCCCGAGGGCCTGCGCGAGCGGTTCGCGGCGGACGCGCTGCGGTTGGCGGGGCTGTACCACCCCGAGAGCGGCGCATAACGATCCCGCGCACTCCGGGTGCGCCCGTGTGCCCCAGGGCCGATGCTTGTCCCGTGATGGACGAGACGGAGTTCTGGGAGCTGGTGGACGACTCTCGCGAGGCCGCCGAAGGCGACCCGGAGGAACAGGCCGACCTGCTCGTGGACCGGCTCTCGCGGCTGGACCCGGACTCGGTCCTGGACTTCGCCCGTCACTTCGAGTCGCGCTACAACCGCGCCTACCGGTGGGACCTGTGGGGCGCGGCCTGGGTGCTGCTCGACGGGGCGAGCGACGACGCCTTCGACTTCTTCCGGTGCTGGCTGATCGGTCAGGGCCGCCATGTCTTCGAGGGCGCCGTGCACGACCCGGACGCGCTCGCCGAGTTGCTCGGCGACTTCGACGAGGAGATCGACGGCGACGGCGAGGAGCTCGGCTACGCGGCGGACGAGGCCTACGAGCAGCTCACCGGCGTGGTCGCCCCGGACCTGGAGATCCCGCCCCCGCCCCCGGAGCCGGAGGGCACCTCGCTCGACTTCGAGAACGAGCGGCTCCTCGCCGAGCGCTATCCCCGGCTGTGGGAGCGTTTCAGGGGCTGACCGCCACGTTCCGGGTGTCTGCCTTCACCGCGTGGTGCAGCGGGGCCGCGTTGGCCTGGTCGAGGGCGGACGCGGTGGCCGCCGCCGGGCCCAGGACGACGGTGGCGACCGCGCGGAGCACCGCCCAGGGGCCGCGCGTGGCCGCGGTCCAGGTGTGCGGGTTCTCCGTATGACGGTTGTTCATGGTCCCCACCTCCGGTCGGCTGTCTGTGAGGGTGACCGTAGGGGGCCGGGATCTGAGGACACCGCGCGCCGGCTGTGGCCTTGCTGTGGGTCTTCCGGCCGGTGCTGCAGACGGGCCGCCAGCTCTCTGATCTCCGGCAGGCGGGCGTGCAGGGCGGCGCCGGGGCAGCTGGTCATGTAGCCGTCGTTGTGGCCCGCGAGGGCGGGCAGTTCCGCGGAGGTGCCGGCCGCGTACCGGCTCAGGCCGTTGCTGGAGACCAGGCGGACGCTGGCTCGCGGGTCGGTGCCGGACAGGCCCAGTTTCCAGGCGGACAGCGCGGCGATGGCGTGGATCATGGCCCGCGGCACGGGCATGCCCGCGGTGAAGGTGCCGAGGGCGGCGATGCCCGTGGTGCCGTGGTTGAAGCCCTGGGTGTGGGCGCCGGTGACGGCTCGCTCGACACCGCCGGCGCGGCCCTCGTAGATGGTGCCGCAGCGGTCGACGACGAAGTTGTAGCCGATGTCGTCCCAGTCGCGGGTGCCGGTCTGGCCGGTGTACACGTCCCGGATGATGCGGGGCGCGTCGGCGCAGTCGTAGCCGTTGGGCGTGTCGGTGTGGTGGACGAACACGGCGCCGACCCGGTCGTCGTAGCGGGGGCGCGGCTGTGTGCGGGCGGCGTCGCCCAGCCACTGCGACCGGAGCACGATGTGCGGCCGGGGGGCGTCGTAGGGCTTGGCGGTGGGGCGGGCGGCCGCCGGCTGGGGGGCGTTCTCGACGCCGTAGGCGCACAGCACCAGCGCGACGGCGGCACAGAGGCCCGGGAGGCAGCCGAGGCCCACCCGGGCGGCGCGCGGCAGGCCGGTTATGCCGGGTGTCCTGGCGGCGCGGCGCCTGCGCGCACCCTGCCGTCTTCGGAAGACACGCATGTGCTCACTGTCGACCCGATCCGGTCCGTCCGCGATGTGTGATGTGCCACCCGGTGGAACCATCGTCACGGTCCGCGACGTTTTTCCGGATGCACGGACGCGTGGCCGGTTCTGATCATCCACGCGCGTGTGACTGATCACCGGGCCCTCCCCCCACGTACTAAGGGGTTCCGAATGAAAGGCGGCGTGCGTGGACCTGCTCGACATCCTGCTGTTGCTGGTCGTCCTGGCCTATGCGGCGTCCGGGTACCGGCGCGGGCTGGTGGCCGGCTGTGTGTCACTGGCGGGCTTCGTGGGCGGCGCGGTCATCGGCGTGTGGGCCCTGCCGTGGGTGATGGACCTGGTGACGCCGGGGACGACGGGGGCGACGCTGACAGCGGTGTTCACGGTGCTGCTCCCGGCGGTGGTGGGGCACGAGCTGGCGGGCCGCCTCGCGCTGCGGTTGCGGCGGGAGCTGGACAGGGGGCCGCTCAGAGTGGCGGACGGGATCGGCGGGGCGGTGGCCAACTCCGTCGCCGTGCTGATCGTGGCCTGGGTGGCCGCGAGCGTCCTGGGCGTGTCCTCGTCGCCGCTGGTCACCTCGGCGATCCGGGACTCACGGCTGCTCGACGCCGTGCAGCGGACGATGCCGGACACCACGCCGGACTGGTTCTCGGGGGCCACGTCCGCGCTGACCCAGGCGGGCTTCCCGCAGGTCTTCAACCCGTTCGAGAACGAGTCGACCGCCGAGGTCGCCGCGCCCTCCGGTGACAGTGTCACAGCGGCCGCCACCGACGCCGCCAAGCGGAGCACGGTGAAGGTCGAGGGCGTCGCCGGCACCCAGGGCCGCGAGGGCAGCGGATTCGTGTACTCCCGGGAGCACGTGATGACCAACGCCCATGTGGTGGCCGGCATCGACGAGCCGACCGTGCAGATCGGCGGGGTCGGGCGGACGTACGAGGCGCGGGTGGTGCTCTTCGACTCGCAGAAGGACGTGGCCGTGCTGTACGTGCCGGGGCTGAAGGCACCGGTGCTGCGGTTCGACGACGCGGCGGAGCGCGGCGACTCCGCGGTCGTCGCGGGCTATCCGGAGGACGGCGACCTGAACCTCCAGGGGGCGACGGTCGCCAACCGCGTGCGGGCGACGGGCCAGAACATCTACAACGACGGGACGGTCACCCGCGAGATCTACTCGATCCGCTCCACCGTCCGCCCCGGCAACTCGGGCGGCCCGCTCCTCACCACCGACGGCCGGGTCTTCGGCGTGGTCTTCGCCCGTTCCACCTCGGACGCCGAGACGGGCTACGTCCTGACGGCGGCGGAGGTCGCCCAGGACGCGCGACGGGCGGCGGACGCGACGGCTCCGGTGGACACGGGCGACTTGGCCGCGTCGTAGATCCGGCTCAGAGGGAGTGCCCCATCAGTACGTCGTCGACGTACTTCCCATCGAGCAGGAACTCCTCGGGCAGGATCCCCTCCACCACGAACCCCTCGGACTCGTAGAGTTCCCGGGCCGGAACGTTGTGGGCGAGGACGCGCAGGGTGAGTCGGCGGGCGCCGCGCCGGCGGGCCTCGTCGACGGCGGCGCGGACCAGCGCCCGCCCGACGCCCCGGCCGCGCGCGTGCTCGCCGACGGCCAGGCCCTGGATCTGGCGGACGTGCCGGTTGGCGTCGACCGGGGTGGGGAAGCCGAGGTGGACATAGCCCGCGAGGCGGTCGCCGACCTCGGCGACAAGGCAGTCCTCGGGCCCGTGCCGCTCGTTGAAGAAGGGCGGGTACGGCGGCTTCGGCTCGGGCACCACGGCATGCAGAGGTGACCAGACGGCGCGGTCGAGCAGCCCGAGCGCCTCCTCGTCGTCGAGCCGTGCGGGTCGTATGTGCGGAGTCGGCATGGCGGTCACGTTACGTCGAAGCGACCGGTTCCCGACGGGGCTTTTACGGCGGCGACCGGCAAGATTGAGCCATGCGACGCATCGCGGTGACCGGCGCCTCCGGTCTGATCGGCAGCGCTCTGGTGCGGTCCCTGACCGCGGACGGGCACGAGGTGGTGCGCCTGGTGCGCCATGAGCCCCGGGCGGCGGACGAGGTCCGCTGGGACCCGGAGGGCGGGCGGGTGGACGCGGCCGGGCTCGCCGGGTGCCACGGGGTGGTGAACCTGGCGGGGGCCGGGGTCGGCGACCGCCGCTGGACGGACGCCTACAAGCGGCGGATCCGCGACAGCCGGGTGAACGGCACGGCGGCGCTCGCCGAGGCCGTCGCCTCGCTGGACGAGAAGGACCGGCCGCAAGTCTTCGTGAACGGCAGCGCCATGGGCTACTACGGCGAGACCGGGGACCGCACCGTCGACGAGAGCGCGCCGGCGGGTGAGGGCTTCCTGCCCGCGCTGTGTGTGGAGTGGGAGGGCGCCACGGCAGCGGCCCAGGAGGCCGGTGTCCGCACGGTGTTCACGCGGACCGGCCTGGTCGTCTCCCGCGACGGCGGTGCGTGGGGGCGGCTGTTCCCGCTGTTCCAGGCGGGGCTCGGCGGGCGGATGGGCGACGGGCGGCAGTACTGGTCGTTCATCGCGCTGCACGACGAGGTCGCCGCGATCCGGCATCTCATCGACACGGACGGTCTGTCCGGGCCGTTCAACCTCACCGCCCCGAACCCCCTGACGAACCGTGAGATCACCGCGGCGATGGGACGCGTGCTGCACCGCCCCACGCTGTTCGCCGTCCCCGCGCCCGTCCTGCGGAGCGTGCTCGGCGAGATGGCCGGGGATGTGCTCGGCAGCGCCCGGGTGCTGCCGACGCGGCTGCTGGAATCGGGCTTCCGGTTCGCGTTCCCGGAGATCGAGGGGGCGATCCGGGCGGCGCTGTGACGGTTCCCGGCCGTTCCGATGGCGCTCCGAGGGCGCTTCGAGAGCGCTCCTCGAGTCGGCCCCTAGCCCCCTGCGACCACTTCATGCCCACGAGGCTTCCGTATGCGACCGCCGTGCGACCGTGCCCTGTTGATGCGCGACCCCATTTGACCGATCACAGCCCTACCCTCGACCAGAACTCGCGTATCCCTGCGGCCTGTTGAGGGCATGACGTCTCCAGCGCCCGCGCAACCTCGAGGAGGGGCACGTGCTTGAGCCCGCGTACCAGGCGGACGTGGTCGTCGTGGGGGCCGGGGTCGCCGGACTCTCGGCCGCGAACCGGCTCACCCGCGCAGGAGTGACGACCATGGTCCTGGAGGCCGCCCACGGGGTCGGCGGCCGCATGGCGACGGAGAAGGTCGACGGCTTCCGGCTCGACCGGATCGGCCAGTTGATGTCCACGGCGTATCCGGAACTACGGCTGACACCCGGCCTGGGCGGACTGGTGCTGCGCCCCTTCGCTCCCGGTGTCCTGCTGCACGGCGACGGACGCCACCATCGCGCGGGCGTCCAGGCCGGTGCGGGGGGCGCACGGGGCGCACGGGGCGCGCTCCATGCGGTGCGCGCCCTGGCGAGCGCTCCCCGGTCGCCGGTCGCTCCCAGGCCGCCCAGGAGGCCGGTGGCGGTGCCGGGCCGGCAGGTCTCCGTGCCCCGGAGCCGGTCCGGCGCCCCGCTCGGCACGGCCGTCGACCAGGCCCGGCTGGGTGCCGCCCTCACCCGGCTGGCGAGTACCCCGGCCGAACGGCTGCTGGCCCGCCCGGAGCGGCCCGCCGGTGAGGCCCTGGCGGCGCGCGGGCTGCCCGCCCGTACGATCGACGGCTTTCTGCGTCCACTGCTCGCGGCCCTGCTGTGCGACCCGGACCTGACCACGTCCAGCCGGTGCGCGGACCTGGCGCTGCGGGCCTTCGCGAGCGGCCGGCTCTGCGTACCGGAGGGCGGTGCGGAGGCCCTGCCGGAGCTGCTGGCACGCACGCTGCCGCCGGGCACCGTGCACACCGGCGTGCGCGTCACCTCCGTCTCCACTACCTCGGTGACCACCGCCGAGCACGGCGAGATCCGCTGCCGGGCGGTACTGGTGGCGACCGACGCCCGGGCCGCCGCCGAGCTGCTGCCCGGGCTGCGGGTGCCGGACTTCCATCCTGTGACGGTGGTGCATCACACGACCGACGAGCCGCCGGAGACGGGGGCGTCGCTGCTGCTCGACGCGGATCTCGGCGGGCCGGTCGCGCACACGGCGGTGGTGAGCCGGGTCGATCCGTCCCGGGCACCGGCTGGACGGGCGCTGGTGTCCTCGACGGTGCTGGGGCGGCCGCCGGGGGATGTCGACACGGCTGTGCGGATGCACTTGGCGCGGCTGTACGGGATGCCGACGGCCCGGTGGGAGACGTTGGCTGTGCACCAGACCGTGGAGGCCGTGCCGGCGATGCGGCCGCCGCATGATCTGCGGCGGCCGGTGCGGTTGATCGCCGGGCTGTATGTGTGTGGGGATCACCGGGACACCAGCACGGTGCAGGGGGCTTTGCACTCTGGGCATCGGGCGTCTGCGGCGATCTTGGCGGACTTGGGGGCGGGGCGGTCGATGCATGTTGCCGATCCGCTGCCTACTGTGCCTCGGGCTGCTTAGGTGCTTTGTCGGGTGCGGGTGCGTGGGGGCTTGTCGCGCAGTTCCCCGCGCCCCTAAGAGCGAGGAGCCTCACCCCAAGGCCGCTACTTTGTCGCGGTAACTTCGCACCGGGGCCGCGTCCTTGTACGGCTCCAGCCTTCGCTCGAAGTCCCTTACGTACTCCACAGCCCTTACCGAACGCATCTCGGCGGCCTGGCCCGCCGCCTCCGCTCCCAGTTGGCAGGCCTGGTCGAGTTCGCCCAGGCCCAGGCGGGCGGTGGCCAGGACGATGCGGCAGAAGAGGCGGCTGCGGGCGTAGGAGGGGGCGCGGAGCTGCAGGGAGCGTTCCGCGTGCTGGGCGGCGGCGCGGAACTGCTGCAGGTCGCGGTGGCAGTGGCCGAACTCGTCGGCGAGCTGTGCCTCGTCGAAGAACTTCGCCCAGTGCGGTACGTCGTCCCCGGGCCGGGCCGTCTCCAGGGCGCGCTCGGCGCGGACCAGGGCCGCGGTGCAGGCCCGGACCTCGCCGAGCACGCCGTGCCCGCGTGCCTCGGAGGCGTGCAGCAGCGTCTGCACGACGGGCGGGGCCGAGGTGCCGACGCCCTGCTGTGCCACGCGGGCGAGTTGCACGGCCTCCCGCCCGTGCCCGAGGTAGACGGCCTGCCGGCTCATGGTGACCAGCACATACGCCCCGTACGTCCGGTCCCCGGCCGCCTGGGCGAGCCGGAGCGCCTGCACGAAGTAGCGCTGGGCGAGTCCGTGCGCGGCGATGTCGTACGACGTCCAGCCCGCGAGCCGGGTGAGGTCGGCGGCGGCCGCGAACAGCCGGCGGCCGGTCTGCTCGCCGTAGGTGCCGCGCAGCATCGGCTCGCACTCGTGCTCCAGATAGCGCACCAGGGCCTGGCGCGCGTGACCGCCACCGTAGGCGTCGTCGAGGGTGCGGAAGAGCTCGCCGACCGAGCGCAGGGCGGCGATGTCGCCCGCGGTGACCTTCTGGCCGGGGCCGCGCTCGGCCTGGCCCCGCTGGCGGGGCAGGGACGGTACGCCCGGCCCGTCCGCCGCCGGGAGTCGGACAGGGGTGCGGCCCTGGGCCGGGATGCGGGAGGCGGGCGGCTCACCCCGGGCGACCTTCTCGTCGGCCCGGCCGATCAGCCAGTCCCGGCTCGGCACGACGAGCCCGGCCGGGGTGAAGGCGATCTTACGCAGCTCGGCGTGGCTGCCGGAGTCCTTGCGCCACAGCCCGCTGACGATGTCGACGGCTTCCTCGGGGGCGGCCGCGAACTCCAGCCCGGCGTAGACCGGGGCGCAGGCGTCCAGGCCGAGGTCCTGGGCGCTGAGGCGACGGCCCAGGCGCCGGGTGAAGACCTCGGCGATGAGCGCGGGCGTGGTGCCCCGGGGCTGCTGGCCGCGCAGCCACCGGGTGACGGAGGTCTTGTCGTATCTCAAGTCGAGCCCGTGTTCGAGACCGAGCTGGTCCACGCGACGGGCGAGTCCCGCGTTGGAGAACCCCGCTTCTGCGATGAGCGCGGCGAGCTGTCGGTTGGGGGTGCGCTGCGCGGGTCGTTCCGTCATGGTGCGGTGCGGTCTCCTGCCTTCCGGTGTCGGTGCTGTGCCGGATTGCGTGTGAGCAGGCCTTTTGGCTTGCTGGACGGCGCGAATGTAGCGGAGAGTAAGCACGCCATCACACATTTTCGCGGACATTCATCCGATCGTGTGAGGATTAGCCCCGGGACTGACGTGTTCGGGCCGGACGTACAGTGGCTTGGGCGCGATACGTGCCTGACACACCCGTCCGAGGGAGGCGCTTGCCGTGAGTGGGTTGCGGTTCGTCCGCATGGGGTTCGGTGACGAGGCCGTCGAGTACCAGGAGGCCTGGGACGAGCAGCGCCGGGTGCACGCGGCGCGGTTCGCCGACGAGATCTCCGACACGGTCCTGCTGCTGGAACACCCGCCGGTCTACACGGCCGGACGGCGCACGGCGGACAACGAGCGGCCCCTGGACGGCACGCCGGTCGTCGACGTGGACCGCGGCGGCAAGATCACCTGGCACGGCCCCGGGCAGCTGGTGGGCTACCCGATCCAGAAGCTCCCCCGCCCGGTGGACGTCGTGGCGCATGTACGCCGCCTCGAAGAGGCCCTGATCCTCACCTGCGCGGAGTTCGGCCTGGAGACCACCCGGATCGAGGGCCGCAGCGGCGTGTGGGTCCTGGGCGACCCGGTCGAGCGGCGCCCCGCGCTCGGCGGCCTCGCCCTGGACTTCGACCCGCGTCTGCACGACGAGGAGTTCGACCCGCGCATGAACGGCCCGGAGTACGCCCCGTCCAACGCGGGCCAGCGCCGCGAGGACCGCAAGATCGCCGCGATCGGCATCCGCGTGGCCAAGGGCGTCACCATGCACGGCTTCGCGCTCAACGTGAACCCCGACAACAAGTGGTTCGACCGGATCATCCCCTGCGGCATCCGCGACGCGGGCGTCGCGTCCCTGGCGAACGAACTGGGCCGCGACGTGACGATCGAGGAGGTCCTGCCGGTGGTGGAGCGCCACCTGAGGGACGTACTGGAGAACGCGGAGCTGAAGCCGCGGGAGATCGAGAAGACGCCGGCGGCATAGATCCGCGCGTGGAGGGGCTAGCACCCACACAGGCATTCAAATCAACGGGCGTACCCTTGAGGGCGCCGAAGAATCAATCGCTAGGGAGCCGGTCGTGTCCGCAGTCGCACCCGACGGACGCAAGATGCTGCGCCTGGAGGTCCGCAACAGCCAGACCCCCATCGAGCGCAAGCCCGAGTGGATCAAGACCCGGGCGAAAATGGGTCCCGAGTACACCAAGATGCAGAACCTCGTGAAGAGCGAGGGCCTGCACACGGTCTGCCAGGAAGCCGGCTGCCCCAACATCTACGAGTGCTGGGAGGACCGCGAGGCGACCTTCCTCATCGGCGGCGACCAGTGCACCCGGCGCTGTGACTTCTGCCAGATCGACACCGGCAAGCCCGAGGCGCTCGACCGCGACGAGCCGCGCCGGGTCGGCGAGTCCGTGGTCACGATGGACCTGAACTACGCCACGATCACCGGTGTCGCCCGCGACGACCTGGAGGACGGCGGCGCCTGGCTGTACGCCGAGACGGTCCGCCAGATCCACCAGCAGACGGCGGGCCGCGAGGCCGGCCGGACGAAGGTCGAGCTGCTCGCGCCCGACTTCAACGCGGTCCCGGAGCAGCTGGCGGAGGTCTTCTCCTCCCGCCCCGAGGTCTTCGCACACAACGTCGAGACGGTCCCGCGGATCTTCAAGCGCATCCGCCCCGGCTTCCGCTACGAGCGCTCCCTGAAGGTCATCACCGAGGCCCGCGACTACGGCCTCGTCACCAAGTCGAACCTGATCCTCGGCATGGGCGAGACCCGCGAGGAGGTCAGCGACGCGCTCAAGCAGCTGCACGACGCGGGCTGCGAGCTGGTCACCATCACGCAGTACCTGCGCCCCTCCGTGCGCCACCACCCCGTGGAGCGCTGGGTCAAGCCGCACGAGTTCGTGGAGCTGCAGCAGGAGGCCGAGCAGATCGGCTTCTCCGGTGTGATGTCCGGCCCGCTGGTGCGCTCCTCGTACCGCGCGGGACGCCTCTTCAAGATGGCCATGGAGCAGCGGGACGCGCGCATCGCGGCCCAAGCCGTCTGACACATCGTCACCACCCCTGCCGCGCGCAGGGCGAGACAAGCGTGTGAATTCTCGCACAAGACGCTACCCGCCAGTAGCGGCCGATTTGACGCGGTCCCGACCGTCCTCGCAGATGAGGGCACATGTCGGGACCGCGTCGGCGTTTCTCCACTCCCCGCCGGGGCTTCATGGGTGTTTGACCGGCCGGTCACGCCCTGGTAACACCAATCAGTGACGCTGAACTCACAGCACGTACACCCTTACCGAGGGGGGACCTCACCCATGCAGGCCGCGCCGGTCCGCGCCACCGCGATTCCGTCCTTCACCACCGCACTGCGTGCCGTCGAGTCGCTGCTGATGAGCAGCGGTCAGCGCACCGCCCGCCGCAACGCGTGGACCTCCGTGCTGGAGGACCGCCGTCGCGCCAAGGACCGCGTCGAGACGCAGCGCGTCCTCGACCAGTCCGTTCCCGGGTCCGCCTCCGTCCGTCCCTGAACCCCGGCCCCTCCCCCATGGGGCCCCCGCGGGCACTGCCGTCGTCGGCGCTTGTGGGGCCACGTAGACTGCGTGGCATGGCGAGGAAGGAACCTGCAGCGGACGCTGCGAACCCCGGGCGACTGAAGCAGATCGCTCTGACCTACAAGATGACCCGCAGGGCCGACAAGAAGATCGGTCTTGTACTCGCGGCAGTCGGAATCGTCACCTTCGGTGTCTTCCTCGCGATCGGTTTCTTGATCGGTCACCCCATCTATCTCGGCATCCTGGGCCTCCTGCTCGCCTTCCTCGCGTCGGCGATCGTGTTCGGGCGCCGGGCCGAGCGGGCCGCCTTCGGGCAGATGGAGGGACAGCCCGGCGCCGCCGCGGCGGTACTCGACAATGTCGGCCGGGGCTGGACGACGACCCCCGCCGTGGCGATGAACCGCAACCAGGACGTGGTGCACCGCGCGGTCGGCAAGGCCGGCATCGTCCTGGTCGCCGAGGGCAACCCGAACCGGGTGAAGTCCCTGCTCGCCGCCGAGAAGCGGAAGATGAACCGCATCGTCGCGGACGTGCCCGTGCACGACCTGGTCGTGGGCACGGGCGAGGGCCAGGTCGAGCTGAAGAAGCTGCGCACGACCATGCTGAAGCTGCCGCGCGTGCTGACCGGCCCGCAGGTCACGGCCACCAACGACCGGCTGCGCGCCCTCGGCGACCTGATGAGCAACATGCCACTGCCGAAGGGGCCCATGCCGAAGGGCATGAAGCTGCCGAAGGGCGGGCCGAAGGCCCGCTGACACCTCGCACACGAACGACGAAGGGGCGCCCGGATCACACC
>NZ_JBSHKH010000160.1:0-16696 GCF_053643595.1 Streptomyces sp. NPDC055506
GGACAGGCCCCGAGTCAGGGGCGGGCAGACGCTGGTCAGCGGCCGTGGCGGCCGCCGCTCACCGCCCGGCGCCGGGTGGTGAGGAACAGGGCCGACGAGCCGAGCGCCAGCGCGGCCGCGCCGCCGAGTGCGAGGTACGTCGTGCTGCTGTCGCCACCGGTCTCGGCGAGGTTCTCGGTGGCACCGGCCGCCTTGGGGCGGTTCGGGGCCGCGGTCGGGGCTTCGTTCGGGGTCTCGCCCGTGGTCGTGTCTTCGGCGTCGCCCGGTACCGCGGCCGGTTCCGCTGACGTCTTGGCGTCGTGGTCACCGTGCCCGTGGTTCTCGACGGTCGACTTGTCGCTGCCGTCCTCGATCTGCTCCTTGGTGGGAGCGGAGGCGGTCGGGGCCGGGGCCGTGCCGCCCTTCGCGGTGTCGCCGCCGCCTCCGAAGGAGACGTCCGAGCAGGAGTAGAACGCCTCCGGGCTGTCCGACCGCTGCCAGACCGCGTACAGCAGATGTCTGCCCGAACGCTGGGGCAGGGTGCCGGAGAAGGTGTAGAAACCGCCCTTGGCGGCCGGGTCGGTGGACGTCGCCACCGGGTTCTTCAGGTCCAGGTCGCTCCAGGCCAGCGGCTTGGCCGGGTCGTAGCCCGACTTGGTGAGGTACACCTTGAAGGTGCCCTTGTGGGGCGCCGTCACGCGGTACTTGAAGGTGTGCGAGCCGCTGCGCACGCCGGTCGCGGGCCAGTCGGCGCGGGCCAGGTCGAGCCCCTTGAACTGCGCGTTGTTCGCGCTGCACAGCTTGCCGTCCGGGATGAGCCGCTGGTGCCGTCCGCCCGCGTCGCCGATGCGGATGCCGTTCCAGTCGTAGAGGGCCTGGGTGCCGCCCGCGGCGACGGCCGCCTTGCACGCGGCCGACTTCGGGCTCTCGGGGCCCTCGGCGTAGCACTGCGAGACCCGGCTGACCGGGTCGCCCATGGAGCCGTGCGCGGCCGCCGGAGTGGCGGTCAGCGCGGTCAGGGCGAGCGGAAGGCTGCCGAGGGCGGCGACGGTGGCTACCGTGCGGCGTGCGGGCATGCGGGAACTCCTCGAAACGGTCATACGGTTCATGGGGACAGGTCCGGGCCCGAGTGGGCCGGATCCCGTGGGGTGATCCGAAGCTAGCCCCTGAGAACCGTGAAATCGCCTGCTGGGGACGGGTGGAGGAGATCCTTATGGCCGCGTTAAGGGAGTGCTCAGACTGGCATCAGGTAGGTACCGTCGCGGCATGGCAGACGAGGAGATCCGGCCGGCCGGAGCCGCCGACGTACCGGTCGTCGAGGGCGTGATCGACGCCGCCTTCCGCCCCTACATCGAGCGCATCGACCGGGTGCCGCAACCCATGGAGGAGGACCACGCGGCGAACGTGGCCGCGGGCAAGGTGTTCGTGACGGGCGAGCCCGTGATCGGCCTCGTCGTGGTCGAGGCGTTCGAGGGCGAGGCACGCGCGCGTCCACTACCGCAAGCGGCTGCTCTGCACGCGTCTCATGATCGGCACCGGCCGGTCAGCTGTCCGGCCACCATGTGCGCGCGATGTCCTTGCGGACCTCCGGGCGCCCGCCGGGGCGCTCGTCGGCCTCCTCGCGGACCCTGCGGACGTCCGACTTCTTCAGGGGCTTCTGCACGGTCACACGGCGCATGGCTGCCTCCTTAGGGGCTACCGGGTTCCGCGTTCTCACGGAGGTAGACCTTTCGGGGGAGAGTTCCTCATCGCTTCCGGTCTGTCTGTGGCGGCTGTCACCATTCGAGTGTCAGTGGCGGGTGTCACTCTTGGGCCCATGACGCATGACGGTGAACCTGTGACCTCGGCGAACGCCCCCTGCCCGGGCGTGGACTGGGATGCGAGGGCCGCCTCCTTCGACGAGGAGCCGGACCACGGACTGCGCGACCCCGCGGTGCGCCGCGCCTGGGCCGGGCGGCTGCGCGGCTGGCTGCCCGGGCACGCGGGCGACGTCCTCGATCTCGGCTGCGGCACCGGCAGCTTGTCGCTCCTCGCGTCCGAGCAGGGGCACCGGGTGACGGGCGTGGACCTCTCCCCGGCGATGGTGACGCTCGCCCGGGAGAAACTGGCCGGGCGCGACGCGGTGTTCCTCGTCGGCGACGCCGCGGCCCCGCCGATCGGGGAGCGGCGCTTCGACGTCGTTCTCGTACGGCATGTCCTGTGGGCCCTGTCCGACCCCGGCCGCGTCCTGCGGCACTGGGCCGGGCTGCTGCGGCCGGGAGGGCGGCTCGTGCTGGTCGAGGGCCTGTGGGGGACGGTCGATCCGGTCGGGATACCGGCGGAGCGCCTCACCGCTCTCCTCGCCCCGATCGCCGGGCAGGTGCGCGTGGAGCGGCTCTCGGGCGATCCGCTGCTGTGGGGCGGGGAGGTGACCGACGAGCGGTATGCGGTGGTCGCGGTGACGGGCTGAGACGGGGGTCAGGCCAGGAGCGTCGTGAAGTCGCCGTCGCGGGCCAGGGTCTCCAGTTCCTCGAGTGCGGACAGCGCGGCGGCCGCGGCCTCCGGGTCCGTCTCGGCGAGGCCGCTCTCGGCGAACTCGTCCTCGTCGAGGCGGCGTACGTCCGTGCCGTCGGCGGAGCGCCAGAGGTCCAGGTCGAGGTCCTCGACGAGCAGCTCCGGACCGGAGCTGACGGCGGGGCGGGTGATGTCGCAGTACCAGCCCTTCAGCGTGCCCGTGGCGGAGCGGACCTCCTTCACCGCGTACCAGCGGTCGCGCCAGTAGTACTCCGTGAAGACGTCCCCCGGCTCGAAGCGGACGAACCCGAAGTCGCGTACGCCGCTGCCCGCCCACGGGGCGCGGACCGTGACGCGGGTTCCGTCGTCCGCCAGGAGCTCGCCGGTGTAACGGATCTTCGTACGGCCCGCCTTGACGAGTACGACGTCCACCTCGCCGGGCCGGTCAGCCGAGTTCACGGACATGGCGCACCTCCTTCGCGCAGATTTCGTAGCCGAACCACTTGTTGATGGCGATCATCGGGTCGTTGCCGGTGTCGTTGCCGGTGAAGGCCTCCGTGCACCCGGCGGCGCGGGCCCGGTGCAGGGAGTCGTTCTTGGCGAGCTTGGCCAGGCCCCGGCCGCGGAAGGCGCGGGCGGTGCCGGTCATGGCGGTGGCGTAGCGGGTGCCGCCGTCGGTGTACGCCACGCTGAAGGCCGCGGGGCTGCCGTCGACGACCGCGATCGTGGTCAGGTCGCGGTTCAGCAGAGGGTGCTTCCAGGTCTCCTCCAGCCAGACCCCGTAGTCCGTGAACTCGACGTCGATGTCACTCGGTTCGTCCGACGTCGTCTCCGCGTCCAGCTCGAACACCGGGCGCGGGTCGTCCGCGAAATCGGCGGCGGTGCGCAGTTCGACACCCGCTGGCGGCTCCTGGCGGGGCGGCAGCGTGCCGGCCGCCAGGTCCAGGCGCAGGAAGTAGGCGGAGCGGCTGGGCCGGAAGCCGTTCCGCCCGGCGAAGGCGAGGTTCTCCGGCTCGTCCAGCACCCAGGCGAACAGCTTCCTGACACCCAGTGCGGCCAGGCGTTCCTCGGCGGTGCGCAGCAGCAGCGAACCGGCACCGCGGTGCCTGCGGTCGGGGCGCACATAGATGTTGGCGGAACCCTGGCCGGGTTCCGGGCTGTCGTGGGCGACGCTGATCTGGGCCGTGCCGATGATCTCGCCGTCCTCCTCGGCGATGAGCTGTCCGAAGTGGGCGTCCGGATGGATGTGCGTCAGGGTGTGCACCACCGACTCGGGGGTGGACAGCATGTAGGGAAGGGCGAGGCGACGGGTGTCGGAGAACCCCTCGGCGTCGGCTCGGACGTCGGGACGCAGGTCGCGCACGATCACAGTCATGGAGGCGGACGTTACGTGGAGGCGCATGCCGGGTGCCTCTCATTTTCCGCCGGGTACGGGACAATCGGCCTGTGACGTTGAAGATCGACATCGATGACAGTGCTCCGCCGTACGAGCAGGTGCGGGCGCGGATCTCCGAGCAGGCCCGGTCGGGGGCGCTGCCGGTGGGATACCGGCTGCCGACCGTGCGGGGGCTGGCCGAGTCGCTGGGTCTCGCCGCGAACACCGTCGCCAAGGCGTACCGGGCGCTGGAGGCGGACGGCGTGATCGAGACGCGGGGGCGGCACGGCACGTTCGTGGCAGCGGCGGGCGCGGCGGCCGACCGGGAGCTGGCGTCCGCCGCGCAGGCCTATGTGGAGCGGGCCCGGCGGCTCGGGCTCACGGAGGCCGATGCGGTGGCGGCGGTACGGGATGCCCTGCGGGCGGCTTACGGGGAGTAGGGCGTCGGGCTGCCGGTCGGGTTGGGCCGTCGTCCGGGTGCGGGCCGGTGGGGGTTGTTCGCGCAGTTCCCCGCGCCCCTTGAAGTTCAGCCGGTCCGTGCCAGACGCCCCGGCGTCCGGGTGATCTCCAGGCCCGCCGACCTCCCCACCCGTGCGAACGTCCTCGCGTCCTCCACCGCCGCGCCGCCCGGGTCGTTGTTGAAGTACGCGTAGACGTCCTCGCCGTCGGGCCAGGTCGTGGCGATGCGGTCGAGCCAGGTGGCCAGGGAGCGCCGGCCGTAGCGGGGCCAGGGGTGGGCGCGGCCCTGGTGGAAGCGGACGTAGCCCCAGTCGGTGGTGCGCCACAGCGGTGTCGCGGGGCGGGCCAGGACGTCGGTCCAGCACAGGGCCGCCCGACGGGATCGCAGGACCGCGCGGACCTCCGGTGTCCACCAGGAGTCGTGTCGGGGCTCGACGGCGACCCGGGTCGAGGTGGGGAAGCAGGCGAGGCAGGCGTCCAGGAGGCCCGGGTCGGCACGCAGGTTGGGCGGGAGCTGGAGGAGGACCGGGCCCAGGCGGCTCCCCAGGCCCGCCGCGTGGCTCATCAGGCGGTGCACCGGCTCCTCGGGGTCCTTGAGCCGCTTGATGTGGGTCAGATAGCGGCTCGCCTTGACCGCGACGACGAAGTCCCCGGGCACCCGCCCCCGCCAGTCCTCGAAGGTCTCCCGCGCCGGCAGCCGGTAGAACGCGTTGTTGATCTCGACGGTCGCGAAGTGCCGCGCGTACTCCTCCAGCCAGAGCCGCATCGGCAGCCCGGACGGGTACAGGACGTCCCGCCAGTCCTTGTACTGCCACCCGGACGTGCCGACGAAAAGGGTCATAACCCCATCAAAACACCGGCCGACGGGGACCTTCTACAGAAGACCTTCTACAGATGACCTCCTACAGATACAGCCCCGCGTCCGCGCCCCCGCGCGGCTCCGGCAGTGCCGTCGGTGACGTGCCCCGGCGCAGCGCGTACAGCTCGGCCAGGGTCGCGCCCTCGCGGCCGACGCCGTCCTCGTGGCCCAGCCAGCCCACCGCCTCCGAGCGGGTCAGCGGACCCACCTCGATCCGGGCGAGACAGCGGCCGGGGCGGACGACGGCGGGGTGCAGGCGCTCCAGGTCCTCGTTGGTCGTGACACCGACCAGGACGTTGCGGCCCTGGCCGAGCAGCCCGTCCGTCAGGTTCAGCAGCCTCGACAGCGCCTGGCCCGCCGTGTGCTTGGCCTCGCCCCGGATCAGCTCGTCGCAGTCCTCCAGCAGGAGCAGCCGCCAGCGGCCCTTGCCCGTCGCGTCCTCCTCGCCGATCGCGATGTCCATCAGATAGCCGACGTCGGAGAAGAGCCGCTCGGGGTCCAGGACGCAGTCCACCTGGCACCAGTCCCGCCAGGAACGGGCCAGGGTGCGCAGCGCGGACGTCTTGCCGGTGCCGGGCGGGCCGTGCAGCAGGAGCAGCCGGCCCGCGATGTCCTCCGGTGTGGTCTTCATCAGGCGGTCCATGGCGTCCGCCACCGGCGCGGTGTAGTTGGGCCGCACCTCGTCCCAGGTGCCCGCCGCGATCTGCCGGGTCGTGCGGTGCGGGCCGCGGCGCGGGGAGACGTACCAGAAGCCCATCGTGACGTTCTCCGGCTGCGGTTCGGGTTCGTCCGCCGCGCCGTCCGTGGCCTGGTCGAGGATCTTCTGCGCCAGTTCGGCGCTGGTCGCCGTGACCGTGACGTCGGCGCCCCGGTTCCAGCGGGAGACCAGCAGCGTCCAGCCGTCGCCCTCGGCGAGCGTGGCGCTGCGGTCGTCGTCCCGGGCGACGCGCAGCACGCGGGCGCCGGGCGGCATCAGCGCCGCCCCGGACCGTACGCGGTCGATGTTCGCCGCGTGGGAGTACGGCTGCTCGCCCGTCGCGAAGCGGCCGAGGAACAGCGCGTCGACGACATCGGACGGGGAGTCGGAGTCGTCGACGTTGAGCCGGATCGGCAGCGCCTCGTGCGGGTTTCCAGACATGCCGCCATGATCCGGCACAGGGGCGCCGCGTGCACCCGGTTTCCCGGTGCACGCGGCAGGTTCCCCCGCGCAGGTCAGGCCCCGAAGCCTGTGCGGGTCAGGCCCCGAAGCCCGCGTAGGTCAGACCCCGGAGCGGGACACCAGCCGGCGTGCCTGCCGGGTCCTGCGGACCAGCGCGTACCCCTTGGTCAGGGCACGGTCCCTGGCGAACGTACGGGCGATCGCACGCCCCTCGATCACCCGCTCGAACTCGTCGATGCCCGTGCCGCGGCGCACCGTCACGCGCCGCAGGGCGTACGGCCCCTGCTCCCGGCGCGCCAGGCCGTTGCCCACGGCGAGTGCCTGGGCGTACCCCGTCTCGCGCACCGCCCGCCGGACCCGGCGGCTGGAGTAGCCGTAGGGGTAGGCGAAGGAGGCCGGTACGGTGCCCAGTTGGTCCGCGACGATCTCCTTGCAGTGGATCAGCTCGAACCGCAGCGTGGCCTCGGAGACCTGGTCGAGCTGCGGGTGGCTGTGGCTGTGCCCGCCGATCTCGACGCCCGCCGCGGCGAGCTCACGGACCTGGTCCCAGTCCAGCATGGTGTCCAGGCCGCCGCCGGTGTCGTACGGCCCCTTCAGCCACCCCGTCGAGACGAACAGGGTGGCCGGGAAGCCGTGCTTGGCGAGCGCGGGCAGGGCGTGCCGGTGCACGCCCTCGTAACCGTCGTCGAAGGTGATGAGGACCGGCCGCTCGGGCAGCGGCCGGCCGGAGCGCCAGCACCCCGCCAGTTCGGCCGTGGTGAGGGGCCGCAGCCCCCGGTCCGCGAGCACCGCCATCTGCTCGGCGAACGCCTCCGGGGTCACGGACAGGGCGCGGGTCGCGTCGTTCGGATCGGTCGCGACCGCGTGGTACATGAGGACCGGCACGCGCACATCACTCACGGACCCGCACCTCCTCCGGCACGGACGACGGCTGCGCCGTCTCCACCGCGGGCACCGAGAACGTGGCCCCGCCCCGGCGGGCCCGCACGCTCCCCACCACGTACCCGCCCGCCGCCGTGAGCACCCCGGCGACGATCGCGCCCGCCCGGCCCGCACCGCCCGGCCGGGCCAGCAGCGCGTCCCGAAGGCCCCGCGCCACCCCGGCCGGCAGCACCCGGGTCGTATACCGGCGCTCCGACTCGAGTCCCTTCTCGGCGCCGACGCTCCGGGCCACCAGGGCCTTGGACAGGCCCTCGGCGTAGGTGCGCGTTCGGAAGTAGCGGAAGTGCTCGCGGACCTCCGGCACCCGGTGGTGGATCACCGCCCGGTCGTCGATCAGCAGCACCGCGTCGGGCCGGGCGCGGCTGAGACGGATGCACAGTTCCGTCTCCTCGCACCCCAGCGGGCGTTTGTCGCCGTCCCTGCCGATGCCGGTGGCGAAGCCCCCCGCCGCGTCGAACGCGCTGCGACGGAACGAGGCGTTGCCGCCGAGCACATTGCGCACCCGGACCCGGCCGCGCGGCAGACCCCGGTAGGTACAGCCCACCACCCAGTCGAACTCCTCCGGGAACCAGTCCGGCCGCCGCCCCGACGCCCAGACGGGGACCGTGCGCCCGCCGACCGCCATCACCCGCGGGTCGGTGTACGCCTCGGCGAAGTGCAGCAGCCAGTCGCGCTCGGCCACGGCGTCGTCGTCGAGGAAGGCGACGATCTCGCCGCGCGCCGCCGCGATCCCGGTGTTGCGGCCCGCGGACAGGCCGCGGGGGCCCGCGTTGGCGAGCACCCGCACCACAGCGCCCCGGGAGGGCTCCTTGTACTCCTTGGCCAGCCGCTCCCGCAGCGTGTCGTTGTGGTCGACGACCAGCAGCGTCTCCAGGGCGGGCCGTGACTGCGCCCGCACCGAGGAGACCGCCGCGAGGATGTCCTCCCAGCGGTCCTCGGTGTACGCGCAGATCACGACGGAGATGCCGGGACCGCTCAAGACACCTCTCCCCGCATGGCGTCCACCATCGGCGACCGGTCCGAACGGCGGCGCAGCGCACGGCGGTTGGAGCGCTCCTGGAGGATCACCCTCAGCACGCGCAGCCCGTCCCGGACAGCCCGCAGATTGCTGGTGCCGTGGATGCGCAGATACTCGTAGCTCGGGATCTCCTGCACCTTGAGCCCGGCCTTGACGACCCGGATGTTCATCAGGGTCTCGACCTCGAAGCCGGTGCAGTCGAGGTCGATCTTGTCGAGGCAGTGCCGCCAGAACGCGTTGTACCCGTAGCAAAGGTCGGTGTAGCGGGCGCCGAACTTGCGGTTGACGACCGTGCACAGAGCCCAGTTGCCGAGCTTGCGGATGAAGGTCATGTCGTCGGTGCCGCCGCCGTTGGCGAAGCGGGAGCCCTTGGCGAAGTCCGCGCCGGAGACCAGGGCGGAGACGTACGACAGGATCTCGCCCCCGTCGGCCGAGCCGTCCGCGTCGACCATCACGATGATGTCGCCGGTGCAGGCCTGGAACCCGGTGATCAGGGCGTCGCCCTTGCCCTTGCCGCGCTGCTCGACGACCTTCACCTCGGGCCACAGCTCACGGGCCACCTGGACGGTGTTGTCGGTGGAGTTCCCGTCGACCAGGACCACTTCGTGTATCCAGTCGGGCAGGGTCTTGAAGACGTACGGAAGGTTCTCCGCCTCGTTCATGGCCGGGATGACCACGCTCACCGGCGGCGCGATGGCCAGGTGAGAGGAGACGGGCCGGTACTTCCCGGCGACCGGCGGATGCTGCTCCGCGGCGGCCGGCTGCAGAACTGAGCTCATGAGTCTGGTCCCTCTCGTCCGGTGGACCGCCCCCCCAGGGCAGTCCGGATCCAGTCCGGTTCGAAAGGGGGGTTCTCACCCGTGGCACGCACGCCGAGATGGAGCTTCGGGCACGCCGGGTGAGCTGGCAAAGCTGGCCGGCCGCGAAAACGGCAGCCGACCGCGCGGCACGGCCCGGTCACCATGTGCGGTCACCGAGCACGGCACCCCCCTACCGCGCCCCGCGCCGGTACGTCGCGGTCCTTGAGCCCTCCCCTAGAGCCGCGTACTGACGGACCGATGCGGGTGAGATGTATGACGGTATTGACGATTGAACCCGTATGGCAAGACCTGGAACGGCCCCTCACGTTTTTGTTGGTTTGGCCGTTACGGGATGTCTTTTGTGGGCCGTAAGTTGAAAGGTTCCGGTCACGAAAACAACCGTTCCCCGGAGGGGTGACCCGCCTCCGGGGAACGGTTGTTCAGGTGCCGGTGTCCGTGCCGGTGTCCGTGCCGGTTACTGGACGATCTTCAGCAGCCGGTTCGGCGAACCCGTGCCCGCGCTGGTGACCTTGCCGGTGGTGGCGCCGGCGACCAGGGCCGAGGCGACCTGGGCCGGGGTGGAGGAGGTGTGGCCCGCCAGGTAGACCGCCGCCGCGCCCGCGACGTGCGGGGTCGCCATCGAGGTGCCCGAGATGGTGTTCGTCGCGGTGTCGCTGGTGTGCCAGCCCGCCGTGATGGACGAGCCGGGCGCGAAGATGTCCAGGACCGAGCCGTAGTTGGAGTAGCTCGCCTTGGCGTCGGTGTTGGTCGTGGCGCCGACCGTGATGGCCTCGGCGACCCGGGCCGGGGAGGACGAGGAGGCGGTGGTGCTGCTGTTGCCCGCGGCGACGGCGTACGTGACGCCGCTGGCTATGGAGTTGCGGACCGCCGTGTCCAGCGAGGCCGAGGCGCCGCCGCCGAGCGACATGTTGGCGACCGAGGGGCCGGAGTGGTTCTGGGTCACCCAGTCGATGCCCGCGATCACACCGGCCGTGGTGCCGGAGCCGCTGTTGTTCAGCACCCGCACGCCCACGATCTTCGCCTTCTTGGCGACACCGTAGGTCGTGCCCGCGATCGTGGTGGCCACATGGGTGCCGTGGCCGTTGCCGTCGGAGGCGTCGTTGTCACCGTCGACGGCGTCGTAACCGTGCGCCGCACGGCCACTGATCTGCTGGTGGGTGACGCGCACACCAGTGTCGATCACATAGACCGTCACGCCGCTGCCCGCGCTGTCCGGGTAGGTGTAGGTGCCGGAGAGCGGGAGCGAGGTCTGGTCGACGCGGTCCAGACCCCAGGGGGCGTTGGTCTGGGTGGCGTCGGCCTGGACGCGCTGGTTCTGCTCGACCGCGGCCACGGCCGGGTCGGCGGCGAGCCGCCTGGCCTCGGTGGCGGAGAGGACGGCGGAGTAGCCGTTCAGCGCCTTGCCGAAGGTCCTGTCGACCGTGCCGCCGTACTCCTTCACCAGGCCCTTGCCCGCGGCCGAGGACGCCTTCAGTCCCGCGCTCTTCTTGAGCGTGACGATGTAGCTGTCCTTGACGGCGGTCGGGGAGTCCGCGGCGAGCACCCGGCCCTCGGCGGGAGCGGCCTGGGCGGGGAGGGCGGTGAGCCCGCCCACGAGGGCGGCGGTCGCCGACACGGTGATCGCGGCGAGTCCGAGTCTCTTGCTACGCAGTTGTGCCATTACGAGGGAGTCCTCCTCTAGGCGGCGCGCGCCTGGGTGGGGCGCGCGTCATGTGGGGGTGGTGCGCGTGCTCGCGCACTCCGGCCGGGGAGCGTCGCGTTCCGCTCTCGGCCGGAGTAAAGCGTCGACCATCTACCGGCGTAGAACAAGAGAGTTGAGCATCAGTCAACAAATCTGTCATGAGCACGAAATAAATCAACAGACTTGGCATGGACACTTCCTGTCAACACGCGTAGCTGCTACGACGGTTATGGCAGAGATCCTGCTAAAGGGAGGTTCCATGAGACGTTCCCGACTTGTCGTCCTCGTGAGCTCGCTCCTCCTCGCCGTCGGCACCGCCCTCACCGGGGCCGCGACGGCGCAGGCGTCCTCACTCGCAGCAACCGGCGGCTATGTGGCGCTCGGTGACTCCTACTCCTCCGGAGTCGGAGCCGGCAGCTACATCAGCTCCAGCGGCGACTGCAAGCGCAGCACGAAGGCCTACCCCTACCTCTGGGCAGCCGCCCACTCACCCTCGACCTTCGACTTCACGGCCTGCTCGGGCGCCCGAACGGGTGATGTTCTGTCCGGTCAGCTCGGCCCGCTCAGCAGTGCCACCGCCCTCGTCTCCGTCAGCGTCGGCGGCAACGACGCCGGATTCGCCGACGTCATGACGACCTGTGTCACCCAGTCCGACAGCGCCTGCGTCTCCCGCATCAACACCGCCCGGGCGTACGTCGACTCCACGCTGCCCGGCAAGCTCGACGGCGTGTACTCGGCGATCCGCTCCAAGGCACCCGGCGCACGCGTCGTCGTCCTCGGCTACCCCCGCTTCTACAAGCTCGGCACTACCTGCCTCGGCCTCTCCGAGACCAAGCGCAAGGCCATCAACGACGCCTCCGACTACCTCAACACCGCCGTCGCCAAGCGCGCAGCCGACCACGGCTTCGTCTTCGGCGACGTACGCACCACCTTCACCGGCCACGAGATCTGCTCCGGCGACTCCTGGCTGCACAGCGTCAACTGGCTCAACATCGGCGATTCCTACCACCCGAAGGCCCCCGGCCAGTCGGGCGGCTATCTGCCGGTGCTCAACGCCAACGACTGACCGGTCAACCGGAGTCCGAGTCCGAACCTGTGTTCTCGGTGTCCGTGCCCGAAGGAGAAGGGGAGGCCCCGTCCGTCGGGGTCTCCGTCTCGCACGTCACCGAGAACGGCACTCCCTCGGACGTCGTCCGCACCGGTTCCCGCACCTCGACGCTGATCTCGTTCTCGAACGCCCCGCTCTCCGCGTCCGTCGTCACGGTCACCGCGTCCTGCTTCGTACGCCCGCCCCCTTCCGCGAACGACAGCGTCTTCCAGCCCCCGTCGAGCACCGAGCCGTCCTGCGTCACCCAGCGGTAGCGCACCTCGGCCGGCAGCCGGCCCACCGTGAACGTCGCCGTGAACTGCGGCGCCTCGGCGTTCGGCGGCGGACACGGACCCGAGTAGTCCGTGCGCCTGCCCTCCAGGGCCACCCGCACCGACTGCGGCGGCGGACTGCTCTTCTCGGTCTTGCTCTCGCTCGGCGTCGGGGACGGGCTCGACTTCCCGCTCCCGGTGTTCTCCTTCGGGCCGGTCTCGGCCGGCGTACTCGCCCCGGCACCCTGCTCGTTGTCCCGGGAGCCGTCCCCGCCCCCGTTGTTCAGCAGCGCGTACGTCAGCCCGCCCACCGCCAGGGCCAGTGCGACGACGCCCGCGACCAGCACCCGGCCGGTCCGGCGGTCCCGATCCTGACGGGTGGCCGTCGTCGTCGCACCCGAACCGGAGGGCACCGGCTGCCCCGGGAAGGGCATCGGGGGCGTGGCGGGGGGCTCGGCGCGGGTCGCGGACGGGGGCGGGAAGGGGACCGCCCGCGTGGTGTCCGCGCTCGGCGCGCCGCCCGCTGCGATGATCCGCAGTTCCTGCTCGGCCCGCTCGGGCGGCAGCCGCTGCTCGGGATCCTTGCGCAGCAGTCCCTCGATGACCGGGGCGAGCGGACCGGCCCGGTACGGCGGCGGCAACTCCTCGTCGACGATCGCGCGCAGCGTGCTCAGCGGCGTGTCGTGGCGGAAGGGGGAGTGGCCCTCGACCGCCGCGTACAGCAGCACCCCGAGCGACCACAGGTCGGACTCCGGACCCGGCGTACGGCCGAGCGCCCGCTCCGGGGCGAGGAACTCCGGCGAGCCGATGACCTCCCCGGTCATGGTCAGCGCGGAGCTGCCCTCGACCATGGCGATCCCGAAGTCGGTGAGCACGATCCGGCCGTCGTTGGAGATCAGCACATTGGCCGGTTTCACATCCCGGTGCAGCACCCCGGCCTCGTGCGCGACCCGCAGCGCGGCCAGCACCTCGGCGCCGATGTGCGCGGCCCGCTGCGGCGGCATCGGGCCCTCGGCGTCCAGCACCTCCGCCAGCGAGAGCCCGCGGACCAGCTCCATGACGATCCACGGCCTGCCGCCGTCCGTGGCCACGTCGTACACCGTCACCACGTTCCCGCTGGCGACCCGGGCAGCCGCCCACGCCTCGCGCTCCAGCCGGGCGTACATCCGCTGCACGTCGTCGCCGGCCAGTCCGGCCGGGGCGCGCACCTCCTTGACGGCGACCTCGCGGTGCAGCACCTCGTCCCGGGCGCGCCACACCGTCCCCATGCCGCCCTCGCCGAGCGGCGCCAGGAGCCGGTAGCGGCCCGCGATCACACGCTCATGGCCCGGTTCTTCGGACACGGCGCCCCCATTCGCAGCCGGGCGAACTCTCCACGAGGTCTGTTTTCCCCACGGGGTCGGTTTTCCTCACGACGTCCGCTTTCCCTTTGACGCCTGTTTTCTCACGAACGTAACTCAGCCGAGTGCGGATGCCGCCCCCTTGAACACGAGTCCGGCGCCGAGTACCACCACGGCGAAGGCCGAACCGAGCGGGGCGGTGCGGCGGATCAGGGCCGCCATCGGGCCGGCCGTCCAGCGGGGGCGCCGGTCCAGGAGCCGTGTCATCCCGCTGCCCGCCTTGACGACGGCGTACCCGGCGGCCGTCAGGGTGAGCGCCAGCCCGACGCCGTACGCGACGACGAGCAGCAGACCGAACCAGGCCTGTCCGAGGGCCGCGGCGCCGACGAGCACCACCACGGCGGACGGGCTGGGCACGAGTCCGCCCGCGAAGCCCATGAGGATCGTGCCGCGGAGGGTGGGGGCGACGGGGTGGGAGTGGGTGAAACCGCCGTGGGTGTGCACGACCGTGTGCGGGTGGGAGTGGGCGTGCGCGTGGTCGTGCGGATGGCTGTGGTCGTGGTGATCGTCGTGCGCGTGGTCGTGGTGGTGGTCGTGCGTGTGGCTGTGGCCCGTGTGCTCATGCCGGTGGTCGTGGTCGTGGTCGTGTTTGTGCGTGTGGGGGTGAGGGTGGGGCGCGCGGCTGCGGAGCGCGCGGCGGACCAGGCTCGCGCCCGCCAGGGTCACCAGCAGACCGCTGGCGACGCCGAGCCAGGCGATCACCGAAGGGGCCGCCGCCGAACCGGCCGTGACCAGGAGGCCCAGGGCGACCACGCCCAGGGTGTGGGTGACCGTCACCGAGGCCGCCATGGGCAGGACGTCCTTCATTCGGGCCGCACCGCCCCGGGCCGCCGCCGTCGCGGCCATGATGGTCTTGCCGTGACCCGGGGCGAGCGCGTGCATCGCGCCGAGGACGACGGCGATGCCCAGGGCCAGGGCGGCGAAGCCCGCGGTGAGGTCGTGCCGGGCGACCAAGTCGTCCAGGGCACGCGTCCAGCGGTCGGCGCCGCGCGGCAGCACGGAGGCGGCGGGGGCGTCCGACTCCTCCTCGGCCAGCGCCGCCCCGCCGGGGCGCACCCGCAGGGCGGCGGACGCGGTGTCGGCCGGAGAGGAGAGCAACTCCTCCGGGTACTTGGTCAGTTCGGCCGATATCGACTTCTCGGGTACGTCCGACGCGGTGAGGGTCATACGGTCGCCCCGGGCCGTGACCTCCCGCCAGCCCGGGCCCGAGGAGGCGCCCGCGCCGCGGAAGCCGAGCGACACGCTCTCCTTGTCCGACGGGAGGGGAGCGGTCAGCTCGCACTCCACGCGGAGGGTGTCGAGCCCCGCCTGCCCGGGCCGCACCCGCGCCCGGCTGCGCTCGGCGGTGAGGGCGGCGGTACGGCCGTCGACGGTCACCTTGCTGTCCGCGGCGGCCGTGGCGCAGCGTTCGCGGGCCCAGAGGGCGATGCCCAGCCGCTCGATGTCCGGTTTGGCCTGGGTCGCCGGGATCTCGGCGAGGTCCTCGACGTGCTGGACCCGGAGTTCGCCGGGAGCGGCGACGAGACCGTCGTAGCGGTTGACGGTGAAGTTGCCCAGCGGGTGGGCGCTCGCCGTGGCGGCGGGCAGCAGAGTGAGCGCGCAGGCGGCCGTGAGGACGGCGGCGCCCGACGCGAACAGTCGGCGCAGGGTCACCGGTTCTTCTCCAGGTCCTTGAGCGCGGTACGGGCCTCGCGGGCGCCGAGGGGCGAGAAGCCGGGGTTCAGGTCGAGCGCGGCCTTGAGGTGGTCGCGGGCCTCGCGCTCGTCGCCGGTGGCGCGTTCGATGATCCCGCGGTGGAAGAGGAAGGTGGCGTTGCGGTAGCCGGTGGCGGTGGCCCGGCGGGCGTACGGCAGGGCCTCCTCGTCGCGGCCGTTGACGTGCAGGGCCCAGGCGAGCGCGTCGGCGGTGTGCACGCTGTGGCGGCGGTCCCACTCGGCGCGGGCGGAGCGCAGGGCCTCCTTCTTGTCTCCGTGGTCGGCGGCCGCCATGGCCGAGTCGAGGTCGGCGTTGACACCGCCGGCGCGGGCCAGTGCCGTCCAGGCGTCGACCAGGGCGTACTGGTCGCCGGCCTTCGCCCGGTCGCCGTCGCCGCCGCGGTCCTCGTACAGCTCGCCGAGGGCGACGAGCGGGCCGGGCAGCGGGAAGCGGGCGACGACCTGCTCCAGGCCCCGCACGGCGGCCGCGCGGTCGCCGTCCGCCGCCTCGGCGCGGGCGCGGCCCTCCAGGGCGGGCAGATAGGAGTCGTCGGCGGCGAGCGCGCGGGCGTAGTGGCCGCGGGCCGCCCTGTAGTCGCCCTGGTTCCAGGCGAGTTGCCCGAGCGCGGTGGCGACGTAGGCGATGTCGGCGGGCGAGTGGGCGGAGTTCAGGGCGCGTTCCAGCACCTCACGCGCCGTACGGACGTCCCCGCGCAGCTCCCGCACATACGCGTACCGCGTGAAGACGGGCACGCCGGGGCGCCTGTCGTCGGCGGTGTCGGCGGCCTTCTCGGCGTCGTCGTACCGGCCGAGTTCGACGAGGGCGTCGATACGGGTGCACAGCGCGCGTTCGTTGTAGGGGTTCTGCTTCAGGGCCCGGTCGGCGTACTTCAGTGCGCCGGGGAAGTCGTGCCGGGCCGCGGCGAGGGCGGCCTGGCCGGCCAGGGCCGGGTCGTTGCCGGGCTTCAGCCCGAGGGACCGCTTCAGCGCGCGCTCGGCCTGCGGATAGCGGGAGGGGTCGCCCTTCGTCCGGGCCTGTTCGACGTAGGCGAGGCCGAGGGTGGCCCAATTGCCGAAGTCCCTCGGCTGGGCCCGGAGGTGCTTCTGCAGGGACGCGATCCCCGCGTCGAGATCGCCCCGGGCCAGCGCGCCCGGCGACAACGCCCCGGCCGCGGACACGGCGGCCACGTCGCCGCCGGCCGGGCCGTTCCCCGCACCCCCGAAGGCGATGGCCCCGCCGGTGAGCGCGACGGCCAGCAGCGCGGCACACCCTGCCAGATGAGCCGCCCGCCAGCGCCGCGCACCGTCGGCGGTCCGCCGCATCGCGGCCACGCGCTGGTCGACACCGTCGCGCGGGGTGTTCTCGGTGCCGGAGGCGTTCCCGGCGGGCGGATGGGTATCCGGCCCGC
Organism: Streptomyces sp. NPDC055506; assembly: GCF_053643595.1. Lineage (NCBI taxonomy): Bacteria > Bacillati > Actinomycetota > Actinomycetes > Kitasatosporales > Streptomycetaceae > Streptomyces > Streptomyces sp. NPDC055506. The sequence goes on from NZ_JBSHKH010000160.1 coordinate 16,649, forward strand.
CCTCGCCGCCCGCATCGGTGTCGGCGCCGACCTGTGGATCCGGCCAAC
>NZ_JBSHKH010000161.1:0-16562 GCF_053643595.1 Streptomyces sp. NPDC055506
CCCTGTGTCCAGGGGTGCGCCCCATCGGCGTGTGCGTCCGCACCGGCGGAAGGGTCAGGCGAGGGGAATGCCGTTCACCGGGAGCCCGCCGAGCAGCTTGGGGGCCGGGCCGTTCGGGCCCTTGGCGAGCAGCTGCCCGGCGACCGGCTGGGCGGCGGCGAGACCGGTACCGGCCAGGCTCTGCCCCTGACCCACCGCCTCACCCGAGCCCGCCGGCAGCGTCTGGGAGAGCTGCTCCGCCGGGAGCGCCTGGGTGACGCCGCCCAGCGCCTGGGTGGCGTCCGGGACGGCCGGGGCGGCGTCGGCGGCGCCCGCACCGGTGGCGGCGAAGGCGGCACCGAGAGCGGCGACACCGAGGGACTTGGCAGCAGACTGCTTCATGAAAACGCGTCCTCGCAATGGGATGACGGGGTGTGTGAGCGGTGCGGCGACCGTAATCACGCGGCACCACCCGCCGCAAACATCGAAATGCGGACGGCTTGTGAACACCGTCCGCATTCCCTGTGTGCCGATTCCCCCGGGCTCAGCTCCCCGAATCCACAGAGCCGCTGGTCGAAGCGGTCTGCCGGAACAGCCATTCGGATTTCAGCTCGGCGTATCCCGGCTTGATCACGTCATTGATCATGGCCAGTCGTTCATCGAAAGGAATGAACGCTGATTTCATCGCATTGACGGAGAACCACAAAATGTCGTCGAGCGTGTAACCGAACGCCTCGACAAGGTGCTCGAATTCCCGGCTCGTGCTGGTGTGGGACATGAGGCGGTTGTCCGTACTCACGGTGGCGCGGAAATGCAGCCGGCGCAGCAGCCCGATGGGGTGTTCGGCGTACGAGGACGCCGCCCCGGTCTGGAGGTTGGAGCTCGGGCACAGCTCCAGCGGGATGCGCTTGTCCCGGACGTACGAGGCGAGCCGCCCGAGTTCGACCCGGCCGTCCTCGTGGACCTGGATGTCGTCGATGATGCGCACGCCGTGCCCGAGCCGGTCGGCGCCGCACCACTGGAGGGCCTGCCAGATGGACGGCAGCCCGAAGGCCTCGCCGGCGTGGATGGTGAAGTGGTTGTTCTCGCGCTTCAGGTACTCGAAGGCGTCCAGGTGCCGGGTGGGCGGGTAGCCGGCCTCGGCGCCCGCGATGTCGAAACCCACCACTCCCAGGTCCCGGTAGCGGTTGGCGAGTTCGGCGATCTCCAGGGCGCGGGCCGCGTGCCGCATGGCGGTCAGCAGGGCGCCGACGCGGATGCGGTGACCGTTCTCCCCGGCGCGCCGCTCCCCTTCCCGGAAGCCTTCGTTGACGGCCTCGACCACCTCTTCGAGGCTCAGCCCGCCTTCGAGGTGCTGCTCGGGGGCGTAGCGCACCTCGGCGTAGACGACGCCGTCCTCGGCGAGGTCCTCGGCGCACTCGGCGGCGACCCGGACCAGGGCGTCGCGGGACTGCATGACGCCGACGGTGTGGGAGAAGGTCTCCAGGTACCGCTCCAGGGAACCGGAGTCGGCGGCCTCGCGGAACCAGATGCCGAGCTTCTCCGGGTCGGTCTCGGGGAGCTGGGTATAGCCGGTTTCACGGGCGAGTTCGACGATCGTGGCGGGGCGCAGGCCGCCGTCGAGGTGGTCGTGCAGCAGAACCTTGGGCGCCCGGCGGATCTGGTCCGGTGTCGGGGTGTTCGCGATGGTCTGGCTCGTCATTTCCGCACTCTAACTCCTACGCGCGTAGATGGCGCCTCTTCGGCCCCTTTACGTTTTCGTCGATACGTAACGGTGACCCCGGGGACGGGTCGAATACACCGATGCTTCTGACACTGTTCTGTCATGGCACACCAAGCGACGCCGGTTCGCAGGGCCCGGCTGGGCAGGACACTCGGTCCGGAGCCGACGGCGGTGAGCGGCGTGGTACTGCTGCTGCCCGACGGGGACGAGGTCTCCGGCCGCAGACCGTCGCCCTTGCTGGCGACCGCCTCCGTACGCGCCCTGGGGCGCCGGCTGGCCCGCGCGGGCCGGGACGAGGGTCTGGCCGCGCACGTGGTGCACTACCGCTGCCGCGGCTGGAACGGCAGCGAGGCCAACCTCGCGGCGGACGCCGCCTGGGCGGCCGACGAGGTCGTACGGCGGTACGGGGACGTGCCCGTCTGTCTCGCGGGGACCGGGATGGGCGGCCGGGCCGGGCTGCGGGCGGGCGGGCACGAGGCCGTCAACTCCGTGCTGGCGCTGGCCCCCTGGCTGCCGGAGGACGATGTGGCGGCGCCACCCGAACCGGTGAAGCAGTTGGTGGGGCGGCAGGTGCTGATCGTGCACGGCACGAACGACGAGCGGACGGATCCCGAGTTGTCGTTCCGGCTGGCGGCGCGGGTGAAGAAGGCGAATCGGGATGTGTGCCGGTTCGAAGTGCATGCGGATGGGCACGGGTTGCATCAGTACCGGGATGAAGTGCTGGCGTTGGCCGAGGACTTCGTGATGGGGGCGGTGTACGGGCGGGCGGTGTCGCGGCCTGTGCGGGATGCGTTTGCCGCGCCGCCGCCGTTGGGGTTGCGGATGCCGTTGGCCGCGGGGTTCAGTCCTTCGAGGCGGTAGCGCCGTTTGAGGTGCCTGTGGGTTTCGGTGTGCGGGTTGTATGGGGTTGCTCGCGCAGTTCCCCGCGCCCCTTTAGGTCGGCAACAAGCTGCCTCTTCTTGAGAGCAGGAACTTTTTGAAGGCTGCCACCGGGGGTGTGTCCGGGTGGCCCTCCAGCCAGGCAACGCCGATTTCGCGGACCGCTCTGGGGGCCGTCACCGTCAGTTCCACGACGCCGGGGCGAGGGACTGCCGGTGGGGGCAGGAGGGCTACTCCGAGGCCTGCTGCCACCAGGCCTCGGAGGGTTTCCGCCTCCTCGCCCTCGAAGGCGATGCGGGGCTTGAAGCCCGCCTCCTGGCACAGGTCGTCGGTGATGCGGCGCATGCCGTAGCCCGGTTCGAGGGTGACGAAGGTTTCGTCGGCAGCTTCGGCGAGGCGGATGCGGCGGCGGGTGGCGAGGGCGTGGTCGGCCGGGACGACCAGGCGGAGTTTCTGTTCGTCGAGGCGGCGGGCCACCAGGCCGGGGGCGTCGGGGACGGGTGACGTCAGGCACAGGTCGAGTTCGCCCGCGCGGAGGCGTTCGAGCATGGCCTCGCCGTAGTTCTGGACCAGGCTGAAGCGGACACGGGGGTGGTCGGCGCGGAAGGCCTGGAGGAGACCCGGGACCGTCTCGGCGCCCATGGTGTGCAGGAAGCCGAAGGCGACCTTGCCGGTGGCGGGGTCGGCGTCGGCCCGCACCTCCTCGGCGGCGCGCTCGACCTCGGCCAGGGCGCGTTCGACGGACGTGAGGAACGTGCGGCCGGCCGGGGTGAGGGAGACCGTACGGCCGTGGCGGGCGAAGAGGTCGACGCCCAGGTCCTGCTCCAGACGGGCCATGGAGCGGGAGAGGGTCGACTGCGGGACGTTCATCTCCTGGGCGGCGCGGGTGACGTGCTCGGTACGGGCGACGCCGGCGAAGTAGGCGAGGCGGGGAGCCAGCACCTTCGACATCTCTGCCATGTCTTCTGTGTCACTGGATGGTGACAGGCGAGCCGGTGAACTGGGTTGATGCACCATGGGAACGATTATCGCCGTTCCATGCATTGGACGGATCAGTGGGGGCGTACGTAATTTCGAAGCATGTCTCCCGCCAGTACCGGGGCGTCCACCATCGTGGGCGCCGATGTCTCTGTCCCTGCTTCCGACTCCCGAATGTCGCCGGGCGGGCCCGGCTACCGCCGGATGAGTTTCGCCCTCTTCCTCGCGGGTGTCGCGACCTTCGCGCTGCTGTACTCCACCCAGGCGCTGCTCCCGCTGATCTCCGGCGAGTTCGGGGTGGCGGCGAGCGACGCGAGCTGGACGGTGGCCGCCGCGACGGGCGGGCTGGCGCTGTTCGTACTGCCGATGAGCGCCCTGTCGGAGCGTTTCGGACGACGTGCGGTCATGACAGCGTCGCTGGCCGTGGCCGTCACGATCGGGCTGCTGGTGCCCCTCGCCCCGTCGCTGGGCGTGCTGGTCGGGCTGCGGGCGCTCCAGGGCGCTGCCCTGGCCGGGCTGCCCGCGTCGGCGACCGCGTACCTCGCGGAGGAGGTCAGCCCCAAGGCGCTGGTCACCGCGATCGGACTGTTCGTAGCGGGCAACAGCGTCGGCGGGATGAGCGGCCGGGTCATCACCGGCTGGGTCGCGCAGGAGTGGGGCTGGCGGGTCGCCGTCGGTGTCATCGGCGCGATCGCCGTGGCGTGCGCGGTGGCCTTCCGGGCGCTGCTGCCCGCCCCCAAGCACTTCAAGGCCGGCTCGCTGCGGCCGCGCGTCCTGGCCCGCACGGTCCGCGACCACCTGTCCAACCCGCTGCTGTGCCGGCTGTACGCGATCGGCGCGCTGTTCATGACGGTGTTCGGCGGCGTGTACACGGTCATCGGCTACCGCCTGACCGAGGCCCCGTTCTCGCTGCCCCAGGGCATCATCGGCTCGATCTTCCTGGTGTACCTGGTCGGTACGGTGTCGGCGTCGACCGCAGGCCGGCTGGTGGGCCGGATGGGCCGCCGGGGCGCGCTGTACGCGGCGGGCGGCACGACGGCCGCGGGCCTGCTGCTCTCCCTGGCCGGATCCCTGCCGTTGGTCCTGCTGGGCCTGGTCCTCATCACCGGCGGCTTCTTCGCGGGCCACGCGGTGGCCTCCTCGGCGGTCAGCAAGACGGCCACGACCGGCCGCGCACAGGCCTCGGCGCTGTACCAGTCCTCCTACTACATCGGCTCCAGCGCGGGCAGCACGGCCGGCGCGATCGCCTTCCACGCGGGCGGCTGGGCCGGGACGGTCGGGGTCGGGCTGCTGGCGGTGCTCGGCGTCGTGACGATCACGGTGTTCGGCACGCGGGCGGCCCGGCTGCAGCGGAGGCTGGCCACGGCCGCCTGACCGTAGAGCGCGTCATTCCCCCTGGTCGGGGGCGGTTGTCAGTGGGCGCGGATAACGTCCGCGTCTGCTGACCACCGGATTCGACCAGGGGGATTTTTCATGGAGTTCCGCATCGACCGTACGGCGTTCGCCGAGGCCGTGGGCCAGACGGTCCGGGCGCTGCCCGCGCGGACGCCGGTGCCGGTGCTGGGCGGACTGCTGCTGGAGGCGGACGCGGGACGGCTCGCCGTGACGGGGTTCGACTTCGAGGCGGCGGTACGGGTGGAGGCCGAGGCGGAGACCGCGGTGCCCGGGCGGGTGCTCGTCCCGGGGCGGCGGCTGCTGGAAGTCTGCCGGGTGCTGCCGGAGGGGCCGGTGAGCTGCGCGCTGGAGGCGTCACGGTTCACGGTGGAGGCGGACGGTACGCGCTTCGGGCTCTCGACGCTGCCGCTCGCCGAGTACCCGGCCCTGCCGGCGGCCCCCGCGCCGTACGGCACGGTGGACGCCGCCGCGTTCGCGACCGCCGTCGCGCAGGTCGCGGTCGCCGCCGGACGGGACGACACGCTGCCGCTGCTGACGGGCGTCCAACTGCGCCTCGATGGCGGGGAGATGACGCTGTCCGCCTCGGACCGCTACCGGTATGCGGTGCGGCGGCTGGAGTGGAAGCCGGGGGCGGCGGCCGACGGGGTGGTGGAGGCCGCCGAGGGGGTGGTGGAGGCCTTGCTGCCGTCGCGGCGGCTGCTGGACGTCGCGCGGTCGCTGAGGCGCTGCGGGGACGTGGCCATCGGGTGGGATCCGGCCGGTGGCGGCGGTCTGATGGGCTTCGAGGGCGGGGCGACGCGGACGGCGCTGCGGCTTCTGGACGGGCGGCTGCCGACGTACAAGTCGCTGTTCGACATGGCGGGGGCGGCGGTCGCCGAGGTGGAGTGCGAGGGACTCGCGGAGGCCGTGCGGCGGGTCGCGGTGGTGGCGGAGGCGAACAGTCCGGTGCGGCTGGAATTCTCGGCCGAGGGGTCCGTGCTGCTGCGCGCGGGCTATGGGGACGACGTGGCCACCCAGCGGCTGCCGGCCACGCTGAGCGGCGCCGACGAGGTGCCGGTGGCCTTCAACCCGGCCTATCTGCTGGACGCGCTGACGTCCTTCGAGAGCCCGCGGGTACGGCTGGAGCTGCTGGGGGCGGGGCAGCGGGCGCTGCTGCACGGGGTGCCGGACGGCGGCGGGGCAGGAGCGGGCCCGGCGCGGGCCGGGACGCACCGGCATCTGCTGATGTCGGTGAAGCAGTTGGTCTGAGGCGGCCGCAACCGGTCTGAAGCGGCCGCTCCTGCCTGCGCGTTTGTGCGCTCGGGGCGCCGTTGTCAGTGGGCTGCGGTAGCTTCCGAAGTGCTGGGCGCAATGGCGCGTGACAGAAATTCCACTGGGGTGGGTGGGCGATGACGAACGGCACGGCGACACCGACGGACCTGGACAGCAGGCTGGAGGCACACCGCACCGAGCTGACCGGGTACTGCTACCGGATGCTCGGCTCCTCCTTCGAGGCCGAGGACGCGGTGCAGGACACGATGGTCCGCGCCTGGCGCAGCTACGACAAGTTCGAGGGCCGCTCCAGCCTCCGCTCCTGGCTCTACCGCATCGCGACGAACGTGTGCCTGGACATGCTGACCGCGGGCAACAAGCGCGCCCGGCCCATGGACCTCACGGAGTCCACCCCGCTCGCCCAGGCGGCCCTCGCCCCCCGACCGGACAACACCTGGCTGGAGCCCATGCCGGACGCCCGTGTGCTGCCCTCGACCGACGACCCGGCGGAGGCGGCGGTCGCCAAGGAGTCCGTGCGGCTCGCCTTCATGGCCGCCCTGCAGCAGCTGCCGGCCAAGCAGCGGGCGGTGCTGATCCTGCGCGAGGTCCTGGCCTGGAAGGCCAGCGAGGTCGCCGAGCTGCTGGACACCTCGGTGGCGTCGGTCAACAGCGCCCTCCAGCGGGCCCGCGCCACCCTGGCCGAGCGGCAGGAGCCGGGCGCCGACGCGGTCGTCTCCGACCCGCTGGACGAGGACCAGCAGAAGTTGCTGGATCGCTATGTGGCGGCGTTCGAGGGCTACGACATGGCCGCGCTGACGGCCCTGCTGCACGAGGACGCGGTCATGACGATGCCGCCGTTCGACCTGTGGCTGACCGGCACCGAGGACATCACCGGCTTCATGACGACCCTGGGCGCGCCCTGCGCGGGCTCCCGGCTCGTGCCGGTCGAGGTCAACGGGCTGCCGGGGTTCGCCCAGTACAAGCCCGACCCGGAGGGCGGTGGCTTCATGCCGTGGGCGGTCCAGGTGCTGGAGATCTCAGACGGCCGGATCACCGGGTTCCACTGCTTCCTCGACACCCAGCGCTGGTTCCCGCTCTTCGACCTGCCCCTCCGTCTCGAAGCGGAGACCGACCAGGTCGAGCAGGGCGCCTAGGGCCGGGTCGGGGTCGCGGAGTCTGATCCGGCCTCCTGCCCTGCGGGCGGCCAGCTGGAGCCGGGCCAGCAGGTCGACGGTGGCGAGGCCCGGTGGTCCCAGGCCTCCGACATCGCACACCACGACCCGGGCACCGGTGGTGTGCAGCAGTGCCCGCACGTCGTCGCTCAGCCCTCTCACCTCGTCCCGGGTGACGGGGCCTTGCAGCACGAGCACGGGGGGTGTCATGGCGTCCACGATCGGTAGACCGGGCGGGCGGCCGTAACTCATCGCGACTGTCCGTCCTGTCGGCGCCGTCAAGATCACATTGACCGGGATACGGCCTTCCCCGGAGGGTTGGCTGTATGCCCCATGCACCTGCCCCTCCCGCGCTGTCCTATGTCCTCTTCGCCGGTGAGGGGGCGTCGTGCAGGGAGTGCTGAGCGGGTTCGCGGTCATCGCCGTGGTCATCGGGGTCGGCTACCTCATCGGCCGCCGGGGCTACCTGGGTGACGGGGGCCGCGAGGTCCTCACCAAGCTGGCCTTCCATGTGGCGTCCCCGGCGCTGCTCTTCACGACGCTCGCGCAGGCCGACCTGTCGGTGATCTTCTCCGACCGGCTGCTGGTCACGGCGATGAGCACGGCAGCGGCGGCGGGCATCTTCGTGGCGGTGGGTGCCGTGCGCGGGTGGGGGGTCGGCCGGACGACGATCGGCGCCCTGTGCTCCAGCTACGTCAACTCGGGGAACCTCGGCATCCCGATCGCCGTGTACGTCCTGGGCGACGCGTCGCTGGTGGCGCCGGTGCTGCTGTTCCAGCTGGTCGCTGTCACGCCGGTGGCGCTGACGGTCCTGGACCTGGCGACCGCCGGGGACGAGGACAAGCGCCCCCTGTGGCAGAGCCTGCTCACCCCGCTGCGCAATCCGATAGCGCTGGGTTCCATGGCGGGGGTGGCAGCGTCGGCGACCGGCCTCCACGTCCCGGGCCCGCTGATGGACCCGCTGACCCTGATCGGCAACATGTCGGTCCCGGCGGTCCTCCTGGCCTTCGGCATCTCCCTGCGCGGCAGCACCCTCCCCCTGTGCGGCGCGGAACGGGCCCCCGTCCTCCTCGCCGTCGCCCTCAAGGCCATCGCCCAGCCCCTGATCGCCTGGGCCCTGGCAGCGGGCGTCTTCGGCCTGCACGGGGCGTCCCTGCTCGACGTGGTGGTGACGTCCGCACTGCCGGCGGCGCAGAACCTGTTCACGTACGCCAGCAGCTACCGGGTGGGCGAGGTGCTCGCGAGGGAGGCGATCCTGCTGTCGACGGTGCTGGCGGTGCCGGTGCTTGTTGTGGTGGCGGCGTTGCTGGGGTGAGTCAGTTGTCGGGGAACTCGGCGGTGTCGAGTTCGAGGGCGAAGGGCTCGGGCAGCGTGATGCGATCTCCGAATTTGCCCTCATCCAGAACCCGGTAGACCTCCCCCTGCGGTTCGCCGTAGAGCGTGATGGCGGGCCCTCCGGGGGCCCAGCCGTCGATGAGCAGGTACAGCGGAACACCGGCCTGGGCATAACCGGCGGCTTTCTTGATCCGGTCGTGGGTCGCATTCCCCTTGGACGTGATCTCGACAATGAGTTCTGCGGCAGCCGCTGGGATGAAGTGGCCGCCCTCGTCACGCAGCACCTGCCTGGGGGCGACTGCGAGGTCAGGGATGTAGAGCCCGTCACGGGACGGGACCGCCGTGCCCAGGGTCTGGTAGATGCCCCAGTGCCTGGGGATGATTTCGTACAGGACTCGCTGGACCAGGTCAGCGATGTCGTTGTGGGCATTGGACAGCGGTGGTGCCACGGTGACGATCCCCTCGATGATCTCCACCTTGCAGCCCTCGGGCGCGTCCGTCTCCTGCCAGATCCGAACGAGGTCGTCCCACTCGTGGCCGCTGGCAGCCGAGTGGTCGACGGTGAGTGCGCTCATGGCGGTTCTCCAATCAGTGCGTCACCGATCCCAGCATGCCGAACGGGACCGGCGGAGGTCCACCAGCCCCGTTCACCCGAAGGAGGAAACCGCAGCTCAGGCGATACGTTCCAGCACCACCGGCGACGCCGTGAAGTCCGTCCCCTGGGCCGCGATGTCGTACGAGCCCTCCACCGCCTGGAGCGCGTACTCGAAGCGCTCCGGGGTGTCGGTGTGCAGGGTCAGCAGGGGCTGGCCCTCCTTCACCTGGTCGCCCGGCTTGGCGTGCATCTCGACGCCCGCGCCTGCCTGGACCGGGTCCTCCTTGCGGGCGCGGCCCGCGCCGAGGCGCCAGGCGGCGATGCCGATGTCGTAGGCGTCGAGGCGGGTCAGGGTGCCCGAGGCGGCCGCCTTGATCACGTGCTGTTCGCGGGCCACCGGCAGCTCCGCGTCCGGGTCGCCGCCCTGGGCCGCGATCATGCGGCGCCAGACGTCCATCGCGGAGCCGTCGGCCAGGGCCTTCGCCGGGTCGGCGTCCTTCAGGCCTGCGGCGTCCAGCATTTCGCGGGCCAGGGCCAGAGTCAGTTCGACGACGTCCGCCGGGCCGCCGCCCGCCAGGACCTCCACCGACTCGCGGACCTCCAGGGCGTTGCCCGCGGTGAGGCCGAGCGGGGTGGACATGTCCGTGAGGAGGGCGACCGTCTTGACGCCGTGGTCCGTGCCGAGGCCCACCATCGTGGAGGCCAGTTCGCGGGCGTCGGCCAGAGTCTTCATGAAGGCGCCCGTGCCGACCTTGACGTCCAGGACGAGCGAGCCCGTGCCCTCGGCGATCTTCTTGGACATGATCGAGGAGGCGATGAGCGGGATCGCCTCGACCGTGCCCGTGACGTCGCGCAGGGCGTAGAGCTTCTTGTCCGCGGGGGCCAGGCCGTCGCCCGCCGCGCAGATCACCGCGCCGGTGGTGTCCAGGACGTTCAGCATCTGCTCGTTGGAGAGCAGGGCCCGCCAGCCGGGGATGGACTCCAGCTTGTCCAGCGTGCCGCCGGTGTGGCCGAGGCCGCGGCCCGAGAGCTGGGGTACCGCGGCCCCGCAGGCGGCGACCAGGGGAGCCAGCGGGAGCGTGATCTTGTCGCCCACGCCGCCCGTGGAGTGCTTGTCGGCCGTCGGGCGGGACAGGGACGAGAAGTCCATGCGCTCGCCGGAGGCGATCATCGCGGCGGTCCAGCGGGCGATCTCACGGCGGTTCATGCCGTTGAGCAGGATGGCCATCGCGAGGGCCGACATCTGCTCGTCGGCCACCTCCCCGCGGGTGTACGCGTCGATGACCCAGTCGATCTGTTCGTCGCTGAGCTCGCCGCGGTCCCGCTTGGTGCGGATGACGGAGATGGCGTCCATGGCCATGCTTGGCTTCCTTCCGAGGGTTCCAGAAGCCGTACGGCCCCTCCTGAGCGACTGGCGACTCGGAGGGGCCGTACGGGAATGACTTACTTGCTGAGGTGGCCGGGGCCGAAGGCCTGGGGCAGCATCTGCGACAGCGGCAGGATGCCCGCCGGGGTCTCCAGCAGCAGGTCCGGGCCGCCGAACTCGTGCAGCAGCTGGCGGCACCGGCCGCACGGGACGAGCGGGTCGCCGTCGCGGTCGACACAGGTGAAGTGCGTCAGACGGCCGCCGCCGGTGTTGTGCAGCTCCGACACCAGTCCGCACTCGGCGCACAGGCCGAGGCCGTACGAGGCGTTCTCGACGTTGCAGCCGGAGATGATCCGGCCGTCGTCGACCAGGGCGGCCACTCCCACCGGGTAGCCGGAGTACGGGGCGTACGCCCGGGACATGGCGTCCCGGGCCACCGCACGCAGCCTCTCCCAGTCGACGGCCGGGCCGGCGCCGGTCACTTGCCCTGCCCCTTCCGGTACGGCATGCCGTCCGCCTTGGGCATCCTCAGGCGCTGCGCGGACAGGGCGAGCACCACCAGGGTGATGACGTACGGCGTGGCGGAGACGACCTGGTTCGGGACCTCGTCGGTGGTCGCGAACCAGGCGAAGACCAGGCCGCCGACGATCAGGGTAATCGCGGCGTGGACGTACTTCTTCCTGACCACCAGCCAGATGGCGCCGATGAGCAGCAGGAGCGCGCCGAGCAGCAGCAGGGCGTGCACGTTGGCCGAGCCGCCGCGCAGGTTGAGGCTGTCGGTGTAGCCGAACAGGCCCGCGCCGAGGGCGAGTCCGCCGGGCATCCAGTTGCCGAAGATCATCGCGGCGAGGCCGATGTAGCCGCGGCCGCTGACCTGGCCCTCCAGGTAGAAGGGGTTGGCCACGATGGACAGGAAGGCACCGCCGAGGCCGGCCAGACCGCCGGAGATGATCACGGCGATGTACTTGTACTTGTAGACGTTGACGCCGAGGGACTCGGCGGCGACCGGGTTCTCGCCGCAGGAGCGCAGCCGCAGGCCGAAGGCGGTGCGCCACAGGATCCACCAGGTGGCGGGGATCAGCGCGATGGCGATCAGGGTCAGCCAGGAGACGTTGGTGACCAGGCCGCCGAGCAGGCCGGCGATGTCCGAGATCAGGAACCAGCCGTGGGCGTTGAGATCCCGCAGGGCGTCGGAAAGGCCCGGCACCGTGAAGTTGCCGAGGGAGTCCACCGCCGGGGACTGCTTGGCGGAGCCGCCCGTGTGGCCCTCGAAGGCGAGGGGCGCGAGGTAGCGGGTGGCGCCGAGGGCGAGGATGTTGATGGCCACACCGGAGACGATGTGGTTGACGTTGAAGGTGACGGTGACGAAGGCGTGCAGCAGGCCGCCGATCGCGCCGCCCGCGATGCCCACCAGGACACCGGTCCACGGGCCCCACTGGAATCCGGCCCAGGCGCCGAACCAGGTGCCGAGGATCATCATGCCCTCGAGGCCGATGTTGACGACGCCCGCGCGCTCGGCCCACAGGCCGCCGAGACCGGCGAGGCCGATCGGCACGGCGAGCTGGAGCGCGGTGGACATCTGGCTGACGTTGGTGATGCCGTCGGCGCCGGTGATGATGCGGACGATCGACGTCAGCGCCAGGCCGCCGGCGATGACCAGCAGCAGGACGGGCCACGACAGCCGGCGGCCGGTCGGCGCCGCGGGCTGCAGCGTGGGCTGGTTGAGGTCATTCGCCATCAGGGGGGCGGTCATCGGCCAGCCACCTCCTTCGTGGTGTTGTGGGTGCCGAGGACGTGACCGGCGGCCAGTTCGGCGCCGACCCGGCGCTGCTGGCGGCGCAGGCCCCATTCGCGGACGGCCTCGTAGGAGACGACGACCGAGAGCACGATCAGGCCCTGCATGATGACCGCGATCTCCTTGTCGTAGCCGTGGAAGTCCAGTTCGGGCGAGGCCTTGTCGAGCCAGGCCCACAGCAGGGCGGCGAAGGCGATGCCGACGGGGCTGTTGCGGCCGAGCAGGGCGATGCCGATGCCCAGGAAGCCGATGCCGGTGGGGAAGTTCAGGCTGTAGGTGTGGGTGTCGCCGAGCAGGATCGGCAGGCCGGCCAGGCCCGCGAGGCCGCCGGAGAGCAGCATGGCGGTCAGCACCATGCGCTTGGGGTCGACGCCGCTGGCCGCGGCCGCGGTCGTCGAGGCGCCGGAGGCGCGCAGGTCGAAGCCGAAGCGGGTGCGGTTGAGGACGACCCAGTAGCCGATGCCGAGCAGTACGGCGAGCAGGACCAGGCCGTAGATCTCGCCGGCCGCGCCCATGCCGAGGCCGGGGATCCAGCCGGACTCGTGCATCTCGCCGGTGGTGTTGTTGTTGCCGACCTTCACGCCGAAGACGTCCGGCAGCCACAGGTAGGAGATCACCGAGGTGGCGATCGCGTTGAGCATGATCGTGGCGACGACCTCGCTGACGCCGCGGGTGACCTTGAGGACACCGGCGATGCCGGCCCAGAAGGCGCCCGTGAGGACGGCGGTCAGGAGCAGCAGCGGGACCTGGATCGCGGCCGGCATGCTCGCGTGGGCGCCGACGATGGCGGCCATCATGGCGGCGAGCTGGTACTGGCCGTCGACGCCGATGTTGAACAGGTTCATCCGGAAGCCGATGGCCACCGCGAGCGCCGCGATGTAGTACATCGACGCCTGGTTGATGATCAGCACCTGGATGTCCGAGAAGCCGAGCTGCTCAAACATCAGGGCGAACGGCTCGATCGGGTTCTTGCCCGAGGCGATCAGCACGATCGCGATCAGGACGAAGGCCACGGCGAGCGCGATGACCGGCCCGGCCACCGCGAGGAGCACGCGCTCCTTGTCGAACTTCTTCATCAGCGGGCCTCGTCTTCCCCAGACTCGGGAGACTTGCGGGTCTCGGGGGTCTCTTCGTGTTCCAGGTGTCCGGACGCGGCGCCGGTCATCGCCGAGCCGAGCTCCTCCGGAGTGATGCCGGCCGGGTCGGCGTCCGCGACGAGCCTGCCGTTGTAGATCACGCGCAGGGTGTCGGACAGGCCGATCAGCTCGTCGAGGTCGGCGGAGATCAGCAGCACGGCCAGGCCCTCGCGGCGGGCCTCGCGGATGAGGTCCCAGATGGCGGCCTGCGCACCGACGTCCACGCCCCGGGTGGGGTGCGCGGCGATCAGGAAGCGGGGCTTGTGGCTCATCTCGCGGCCGACGATCAGCTTCTGCTGGTTGCCGCCGGAGAGGGAGGCGGCGGTGACGTCGATGCCGGGGGTGCGCACGTCGTACGCCTCGACGATGCGGCGGGTGTCCTCCTGGGCGGCCTTCGGGTCCAGCCAGACGCTCTTGGCGAGGGGCTTCTCGGTGACGTGGCCGAGGATGCGGTTCTCCCAGAGGGGTGCCTCCAGGAGGAGGCCGTGGCGGTGCCGGTCCTCGGGGATGTAGCCGATGCCCTGCTCGCGGCGCCTGCGGGTGGGCCAGGCGGTGATCTCCTCGGCGGCGAGGGTGATCGTGCCGGAGTCGGCGTGCTTGAGGCCGATGAGCGCGTCGACCAGCTCGGTCTGGCCGTTGCCCTCGACACCGGCGATGCCGAGGACCTCGCCCTCGTGGATGGTGAAGCTGATGTCGTCGAGGAGGGCCTTGCCGCCGGGGGTCTCGAGGCGGAGCTTGTCGACGGTGATGACCGGGCGGTCGGTGACCGTGGACTCGGCCGTCTCGGGCGTGGGCAGTTCGCTGCCGACCATCATCTCGGCGAGCTGACGCGGCGTCGTCTCGGCGGGGACGGCCGTACCGACGGTGGTGCCGCGGCGGATGACGGTGATCTCGTCGGCGACGGAGAGCACTTCGCCGAGCTTGTGCGAGATGAAGATGACGGACAGGCCCTCGGACTTCAGTTCGCGCAGGTTGGCGAAGAGGGCGTCGACCTCCTGCGGCACCAGGACGGCCGTGGGCTCGTCGAGGATCAGCGTGGTGGCGCCGCGGTAGAGGACCTTGAGGATCTCCACGCGCTGGCGGGCGGCGACGCCGAGCTCCTCGACCAGGAGGTCGGGCTTGACGTCCAGGCCGTAGCGCTCGGAGAGTTCCTTGATCCTGCGGCGGGCCTTGGCGCCGATGCCGTGGAGCTTCTCGCTGCCGAGCACCACGTTCTCGAGGACCGTGAGGTTGTCGGCGAGCATGAAGTGCTGGTGGACCATGCCGATGCCGCGGACGATGGCGTCGGCCGGCGACGAGAAGCTGACCTGCTCGCCGTCGACGGCGATGGTGCCCTCGTCCGGCTTCTGCATGCCGTAGAGGATCTTCATCAGCGTCGACTTGCCGGCGCCGTTCTCGCCGACGAGGGCGTGGACGGTGCCCTTGCGGACGCTGAGGTGGATGTCGTGGTTGGCCACGACGCCGGGGAAACGCTTGGTGATCCCGGCGAGTTCGACGGCGGTCACCGATTCGTTGACCGCCGCTCCGGCCGGAGGGCTGCTGGACGCGTTGATAACGCACTCTCCTGGGGACGGGGGTCGTCTACGCGCGTAGCGCCCCTACGGCATACAAAGGGGCCGGCGCCCCGCGCCAACGGGGCGCGGGGACAGCCTCCCCGCACCCCATTGAGCGGACGCGACCCCCCGGGGGGTCACTGCCTGCTCGAGGCAGTAAGTCGTCAGCTGCTCTTGACCTTGATCTCGCCGCTGATGATCTTCTCCTTGGCCGTCTTGATGGCTTCCTGAAGCTCGGCGTCGTCCGCGAACTTCGGGTTGGAGTCCGAGAGGCTCACCTCGCCGGTCTTCAGATCGCCACGAACGATACCGGTCTCCGGCTTGCCGTCCTCGACCGACTTCGCAAGGTTGTACACCGCCTTGGCGACGTCCTTCATCGCCGAGGTCAGGATGGAGTCCTTGTACTTGGCGAGGGCGGCCTGCTCGTACTGGTCGGAGTCGACGCCGATCGCCCAGACCTTCTTGGCGGCGGCGGCCTCGATCACGCCCTGACCGGACAGACCGGCCGCCGCGTAGACGACGTCGGCCTTCTTCTCGATCTGGCCCTCGGCGGCCGTCTTGCCCTTGTCGGGGCTGGCGAAGCCGCCCTCCTCGGCCGTCTGGGTCAGGTACTGGGAGAGCACCTTGACCTTCGGGTCGGTGTCCTTGACGCCCTGCGCGAAGCCCGCCTGGAACTTGTGGATCAGCGGGATGTCCACACCGCCGACGAAGCCGACGACCTTCGACTTGGTGCTCTTGGCGGCGGCGACACCGGCGAGGTAGGAGGCCTGCTCCTCGTTGAAGACCAGGTCGGCGACGTTCTTGGAGTTGATCGTGGCGTCGTCGACGATGCCGAAGGTGGTGTCCGGGAACTTCTCCGCGGCGCCCTTGACGGCCGAGGCGTACGCGTAGCCGACGCCGATGACCGGGTTGTGGCCCTGCTTCGCCAGCGAGACCAGACGCTGCTCCTTGTCGGCGTCGGTCTCGCCCTCGGTGGGCTCCACGTCGGCCGTCTTGTAGCCGAACTCCTTCTGCGCCTTCTCCAGACCCGCGTACGCGGCGTCGTTGAAGGACTGGTCGCCCTTGCCGCCGACGTCGTACGCGATGGCGAGGCCCTTGTTCCCCTTCGAGTCCGACGACCCGGCAGAGGTCGAGGTGCTGCCGCAGGCGGAGAGTGCGAGGGCCAGGGAGGCGGTCGCTGCGCCTGCGACCGTGATCCGGGAAATCCGGCGCATGTGTGCTGCTCCTGTCGTACAAGCGCCGGGGGTCGGTTTCAGCTTCGGCGCTGGTTTCGCCGCAGATTAACGCGCGTAGACCTGCCTGAAAACCCCTTCTGTCCACCTTGTTATGCGCCCGTGCCCTGCCATCGCCGTGGCTCGGCCCGGGCGTTGCCGACCGCGAACGCGGGGTGGCGCTGGGTGATCCG
>NZ_JBSHKH010000162.1:0-16450 GCF_053643595.1 Streptomyces sp. NPDC055506
CCGACCCCCGGCAGGTGACGGAAGTGTCCGACAGGGAACCCCCGCGCCGCCGCGTGCCCGGTCCCGCCAGGCCCGCTCGGCCCGATGCCCGGCGGCGGCCCGGTCCCGGTGGCCGTCCGGCCCGGCGGCCGTCCCAGGGTCGGCCGGGGGCGCCCCGGCCGCTGCGGCTGGGCAGCCCCCGGCCCCGGCTGCGTCTGGTCGGGCTCGCGCTGACGCTGGTGATGATCGCCTTCGTGGTGCGGCTGTTCCAGGTGCAGGCCGTCGACGCGAGCACCTATGCCGCCAAGGCCGAGCAGAACCGCTACGTCGGGCAGGTGCTGGCCGCGGACCGGGGCGAGATCACCGACCGGTCCGGTGTGGCCCTGGCGACCAGTGAGGACGCCTACGACATCACGGCCGACCCCACGATGTTCGCCCCGGACCACCTGAAGATCGGTGACGGGCCCGAGCAGGCCGCCGCGCTCCTCGCGCCGATCCTCGGCCAGGACCAGGAATCCCTGGTCGACAAGCTGCGGCCGAAGAACAAGTCCCTGCGCTACACGAAGCTGGCATCCCGCCAGACCCCGCAGGTCTGGAAGCAGATCAAGGACCTGAAGTCCGCGCTCGCCAAGAAGGAGGAGACGGACAAGTCCGCGCACAACGTCCTCGCGGGCGTCTTCTCAGTCGGGACCAGCAAGCGCGTGTACCCGAACGGCGACCTCGCCGCCGGGATACTGGGCTGGGTCAACGGAGAGGGCAAGCCCGGCGGCGGCATCGAACTCCAGCTGGACAAGGAACTGGCCGGCAAGGACGGCAAGATCCGCTACGCCCAGTCCGGCGGCCGTCTCGTCCCCACCGTGGGTTCCACCGAGACACCCGCCGTGCCCGGCAGCGACGTCGAGCTCACCATCGACCGCGACATCCAGTGGGCCGCCCAGAAGGCCATCAGCGACCAGGTGAAGGAGTCCGCGGCCGACCGCGGCTACGTGATCGTCCAGGACACCCGCACCGGCCAGATCCTGGCCATGGCCAACTCACCCGGCTTCGATCCCAACGACCTGTCGGACGCCGACTCGGCCGCCCTCGGCAACGCGGCCGTCCAGGACGCCTTCGAGCCCGGCTCCACCGCCAAGGTCATGTCGATGGCGGCCGTCCTCCAGGAGAACACCGCTACCCCGATGACCCACGTCGTCGTGCCCAACCGGCTGCACCGCGGCGACCGGCTCTTCAAGGACGACATCGACCACCCGACCTGGTACCTGACGCTCAACGGCGTCCTCGCCAAGTCGAGCAACATCGGCACCATCCTCGCCACCGGCCAGCTCGGCAAGACCCAGGCCCAGTCCAACAAGGTCCTCTACGACTACCTGCGCAAGTTCGGCCTCGGCGACTACACCGGCCTGGGCTTCCCCGGCGAGACCAAGGGCATCCTCGCCCCGCCCGACAAGTGGTCGACCTCGCAGCAGTACACGATTCCTTTCGGCCAGGGCGTCTCCATCAACGCCATGCAGGCGGCGTCCGTGTACTCGACCATCGCCAACGGCGGCGTCCGCGTAGAACCCTCGCTCGTCCGCGGCACCAAGGGCCCCGAAGGCCGCTTCACCCCGGCCCCCGAGCCCAAGAAGACCAGGGTCGTCAGCGCCAAGACGGCGAAGACCCTCGCCCAGATGCTGGAGTCCGTCGTGGACGACGAGGAGGGCACCGGCACCAAGGCGCGCATCCCCGGCTACCGCGTCGCGGGCAAGACGGGCACGGCCAACCGCGTGGATCCGGCCACCGGCAAGTACCACGGCTATACCTCGTCCTTCGCCGGCTTCGCACCCGCCGACAAGCCCCGCGTCACCGTCTACTGCGCCATCCAGAACGCCACCCAGGGCAGCTACTTCGGCGGCCAGATCTGCGGCCCCGTCTACAAGAAGGTCATGGAGTTCGCACTGAAGTCCCTCCAGGTCCCGCCGACCGGGGCCAAAGCCGCGAAGCTGCCCGTCTCCTTCCAGAACTGAACCCTTCCATCCGGAACCGAACCCCCGAGCCCTGATCAGCACCGAGCACCACCGAGCCACCAGGACCGCCCCCGTGACAACGATCACCCCCGACCCCGGGAACCAGAACCCCGCCGCCCCCTCACTTCGCCCGGAGGCGGGTACGCCCGGTACGCTCACCGCCGTGCCACACGCTGATCAGTCCCAAACCACCCAGAAGGGCCATCCCGTGACATACCCCGGGCCGCCCAGGCCGGTGCAGGTCTCCGCCACACCCCTCGCGGAACTCTCCGATCAGCTGGGTGTTCCAACGCCGGAGAACGCCGCCGAGGTCACGGGCATCACCCACGACTCACGCGCCGTGCGCCCCGGCGACCTGTACGCCGCCCTCCCGGGCGCCCGGCTGCACGGTGCCGACTTCGTCACGCAGGCCGCCGGCCTCGGCGCGGCCGCCGTGCTGACCGACCCGACCGGCGCCGAGCGCGCCGCCGCGTCCGGTCTGCCGGTCCTGGTCGTCGACGACCCGCGCGCGCAGATGGGCGAGCTGGCCGCCACGATCTATGGCCACCCCGGCCGGGACCTGCTCCAGATCGGCATCACCGGTACCTCCGGCAAGACCACCACCGCCTACCTCGTCGAGGGCGGCCTGAAGACCGTCAGGTCCACCGGCCTGATCGGCACGGTCGAGATGCGCATCGGCGACGAGCGCATCAAGTCCGAGCGCACCACCCCCGAGGCCACCGACCTCCAGGCGCTGTTCGCCGTCATGCGCGAACGCGGCGTCGACGCGGTCGCCATGGAGGTCTCCAGCCACGCCCTGGTCCTCGGCCGGGTCGACGGCTGTGTCTTCGACATCGGCGTCTTCACCAACCTCAGCCCGGAGCACATGGAGTTCCACTCCGGCATGGAGGACTACTTCCAGGCCAAGGCGCAGCTGTTCACGCCGGAACGCGGCAAACTGGGCGTGGTCAACGTCGACGACGAGTACGGCCGCAGGCTGGCCAACGAAGCCACCGTCCCGGTCGTCACCTACTCCGCTGAGGGCCACCCCGACGCCGACTGGCGCGCCGAGGACGTCGAGGTCGGCCAGCTGGACTCGACGTTCACCGTCATCGGCCCCAAGGGCGAGCGGATCAGCGCCAAGTCGCCGCTGCCGGGCCCCTTCAACGTGGCCAACACCCTCGCCGCGATCGTGGCCCTCGCCGTCGCCGGCCTCGACCCGCAGGCCGCCGCCGACGGTGTGGCCGCGGTACCCGGCGTGCCGGGCCGGCTGGAGCGCGTGGACGCCGGTCAGCCCTACCTCGCGGTCGTCGACTACGCCCACAAGACGGACGCGGTCGAATCGGTCCTCAAAGCGCTCCGCAAGGTCACCGAGGGCAAGCTGCACATCGTCCTCGGCTGCGGCGGCGACCGGGACAAGTCCAAGCGCGAGCCCATGGGCGCCGCGGCGGCCCGGCTCGCCGACACCGCCGTACTGACCTCCGACAACCCCCGCTCCGAGGACCCCCTCGCGATCCTCGCCACGATGCTCCAGGGCGCGGCCTCCGTGCCCGCGTTCGAGCGCGGCGAGGTGCAGGTCTTCGAGGACCGGGCCGCCGCGATCGCCGCCGCCGTCGCCCGCGCCGAGCCCGGCGACACCGTGCTGGTCGCGGGCAAGGGTCACGAGCAGGGCCAGGACATCGCCGGGGTGGTCCGTCCCTTCGACGACCGCCAGGTACTTCGCGAAGCCGTACAGAAGACCCAGGGATGAAAATCCAGAAGACCCAGGGGATGAACTTGTGATCGCCCTCTCCCTCGCCGAGATCGCAGAAGTCGTCGGCGGGCAGACACACGACATACCGGACCCGTCCGTCCAGGTCACGGGCCCGGTCGTCCGTGACTCCCGCGAGGCGGTGCCGGGCAGCCTGTTCGCCGCCTTCGCCGGCGAGCGCGTGGACGGACACGACTACGCGGCGGCGGTCGTCGAGGCGGGAGCGGTGGCCGTGCTCGGCACCCGGCCCGTCGGCGTGCCCGCCATCGTCGTGGACGACGTCCAGACGGCCCTCGGCGCCCTGGCGCGGCACGTCGTACGACGTCTGGGAGCCACCCTGGTCGCCCTCACCGGCTCGGCGGGCAAGACCAGCACCAAGGACCTCATCGCGCAGGTGCTGCGGAGCAAGGCGCCGACCGTGTTCACGCCCGGCTCCCTCAACAACGAGATCGGGCTGCCGCTGACCGCGCTCAGCGCGACCGAGGAGACCAGGTTCCTCGTCCTGGAGATGGGCGCCCGCGGTATCGGGCACATCAGCTACCTCGCCGGTCTGACGCCCCCGAAGGTCGGCCTCGTCCTCAACGTCGGCAGTGCCCACATCGGAGAGTTCGGCGGCCGTGAGCAGATCGCCCAGGCGAAGGGCGAGCTCGTCGAGGCCCTGCCGTCCGAAGCCGACGGCGGTACCGCCGTCCTCAACGCGGACGACCCCTACGTACGGGCCATGGCCGCCCGTACGAAGGCGAAGGTGATCTTTTTCGGAGAGTCCGGCGAAGCGGACGTTCGCGCCGAGAATGTGCGACTCACGGACACCGGACAGCCCTCGTTCAGGCTTCACACACCCTCCGGTGCAAGTGACGTGACCATGCGCCTGTACGGTGAGCACCACGTGTCGAACGCGCTCGCCGCGGCCGCCGTCGCCCACGAACTGGGCATGTCCGCAGACGAGATCGCCGTGGCGCTCTCCGAGGCGGGCTCCCTCTCCCGCTGGCGGATGGAGGTCACCGAGCGCCCGGACGGCGTGACGATCGTCAACGACGCCTACAACGCGAACCCCGAGTCCATGCGAGCCGCTCTGCGCGCGCTCGCGGCGATGGGCAAGGGGCGGCGGACCTGGGCGGTGCTCGGCAAGATGGCCGAGCTCGGGGACGAGGCTCTCGCCGAGCACGACGCGGTCGGACGGCTCGCCGTCCGGCTCAACGTCAGCAAGCTCGTCGCGGTCGGTGGCAGGGAAGCCGCCTGGCTGCAACTGGGCGCATATAACGAGGGTTCGTGGGGTGAGGAGTCGGTGCACGTGTCCGACGCACAGGCGGCGGTCGACCTGTTGCGCAGCGAGTTGCGCCCGGGGGACGTCGTACTCGTGAAGGCGTCCCGTTCGGTCGGCCTCGAGAGCGTGGCGCAGGCGCTCCTCGAGTTCGGTGCCGAGGGTGAGGTTTCCGCCCGATGATGAAGCAGATCCTGTTCGCAGGAGTCATTGGCCTCTTCCTGACCCTGATCGGCACCCCGCTGCTGATCAAGCTCCTCGCGCGCAAGGGCTACGGCCAGTACATCCGCGACGACGGCCCGCGCGAGCACGCCAGCAAGCGCGGTACGCCGACCATGGGCGGTATCGCCTTCATCCTGGCGACGGTCGCCGCGTACTTCCTGGCGAAGGTGATCACGGGCTATCTGGACCCGGAGGCCGACGCGGCACCGACCTTCTCGGGTCTGCTGGTGCTCGGCCTGATGGTCGGCATGGGCCTGGTCGGCTTCCTCGACGACTACATCAAGATCGTCAAGCGCCGTTCGCTGGGCCTTCGGGCCAAGGCGAAGATGGCCGGCCAGCTCACCGTCGGCATCGCCTTCGCGGTGCTGTCGCTCCAGTTCGCGGACAACCGGGGCAACACCCCGGCGTCCACGAAGCTGTCGTTCATCACGGACTTCGGCTGGACGATCGGACCCGTGCTGTTCGTGGTCTGGGCGCTGTTCATGATTCTCGCGATGTCGAACGGCGTGAACCTGACCGACGGTCTGGACGGTCTGGCCACCGGCGCCTCGGTGCTGGTCTTCGGCGCCTACACCTTCATCGGCGTCTGGCAGTTCCAGGAGTCCTGCGCCAACGCGCAGACCCTGACCAACCCGGGCGCCTGTTACGAGGTGCGCGACCCCCTCGACCTCGCCGTGGTCTCCTCGGCGCTGATGGGCGCCTGCCTCGGCTTCCTGTGGTGGAACACCTCGCCGGCCAAGGTCTTCATGGGAGACACCGGCTCGCTCGCGCTCGGCGGTGTGCTCGCCGGTCTCGCGATCTGCTCCCGCACCGAGCTGCTGATCGCCATCCTCGGTGGCCTGTTCGTGCTGATCACCATGTCCGTGGTGATCCAGGTCGGTTCCTTCCGCCTGACCGGGAAACGCGTCTTCCGGATGGCGCCACTCCAGCACCACTTCGAACTCAAAGGCTGGTCCGAAGTGCTCATCGTGGTCCGCTTCTGGATCATTCAGGGCATTTGTGTGATCGTCGGACTCGGCCTCTTCTACGCAGGATGGGCAGCGGACAAGTGACCTCCTCGGAGCCCTTCGACTTCCAGGGCAAGCACGTCACCGTCGCCGGGCTCGGCGTCTCCGGCGTCCCGGCGGCCAAGGTGCTGCACGGCCTCGGCGCGATCGTCACGGTCGTCAACGACGGCGCCGACGAGCGCGCCCGGGCGCAGGCGGCCGAGCTGGAGGCGCTCGGCGTCACCGTGCGCCTCGGCGACGGCGACACGCTGCCCGAGGGCTCCGAACTGATCGTCACCGCACCCGGCTGGAAGCCGGACAAGCCGCTGTTCGCGGCGGCGGCACAGGCGGGTGTCCCGGTCTGGGGCGACGTCGAACTTGCCTGGCGCCTGCGCGGCCCCGACGCCGCTCCCTGGCTGGCCGTCACCGGCACCAACGGCAAGACCACGACCGTCCAGATGCTCGCCTCGATCCTGAAGGCGGCCGGCCTGCGCACGGCCGCCGTCGGCAACATCGGCGTCTCGCTCCTGGACGCGGTGCTCGGCGAGGAGCAGTACGACGTGCTGGCCGTGGAGCTGTCCAGCTACCAGCTGCACTGGGCGCCGTCGCTGCGCGCCCACTCGGCCGCCGTGCTGAACCTCGCCCCCGACCACCTCGACTGGCACGGCTCGATGGAGGCCTACGCGGCCGACAAGGGCCGTATCTACGAAGGCAATCGCGTCGCCTGCGTCTACAACGTCGCCGACAAGGCCACCGAGGACCTGGTCCGCGAGGCCGACGTCGAGGAGGGCTGCCGGGCCGTCGGCTTCACCCTCGGCACGCCCGCGCCCTCCCAACTCGGTGTCGTGGAGGGCATCCTGGTCGACCGCGCCTTCGTGGAGGACCGGCAGAAGAACGCCCAGGAGCTGGCCGAGGTCGCCGATGTGAACCCGCCGGCCCCGCACAACATCGCCAACGCCCTCGCGGCGGCGGCCCTCGCCCGGGCCTACGGCGTGCCCGCCAGGGCCGTACGGGACGGTCTGCGGGCCTTCACCCCGGACGCCCATCGCATCGCGCACGTGGCCGACGTGGACGGCGTCGCGTACGTCGACGACTCCAAGGCCACCAACACGCATGCGGCGGAAGCCTCGTTGGCGGCGTACGAGCCGATCGTGTGGATCGCGGGCGGGCTCGCGAAGGGTGCCGTCTTCGACGAACTGGTCGCCAAGTCGGCGCGGCGGCTGCGCGGGGCCGTGCTGATCGGCGCGGACCGTGCGCTCATCCGCGAAGCCCTCGCGCGACACGCCCCGGAAGTACCCGTCGTCGACCTCGACCGGACCGACACTGGGGCGATGCTCCAGGCTGTCCAGGAGGCGCGGCGGCTCGCACAGCCCGGCGACACGGTGCTGCTGGCCCCGGCCTGCGCCTCGATGGACATGTTCACCAACTACAACCAGCGTGGTGACGCGTTCGCGGAGGCGGTTCGCGCACTCGGCGCGGGCACCTGACGGTCGGTCTCGGCCACGGCGGGTGCTTCGGGACCCTTGGAGGGACGCGTGACTCGGATGTGGCCCGAGACGAACCGGCGGACACCCGCCGCCGACCCGGGGCCGACGCCCCCGCCCCTCCCACACGCCCTCACGGGAGCCGTCCATGCCCGGTAGCCGTACCGGAGGGCCGCCCGCGCAGCGGCCCGTCCGCCGGCCCGCCACGCCCCGGCCGGCGCGCGAGAGCGGCGTCCTGGGCCTGTACCTGCGGGCGCGCAGGGGCTGGGACCGGCCGCTGACCGCCTACTACCTGATCTTCGGCGGCAGTCTGCTGATCACGGTGCTGGGGCTGGTGATGGTCTACTCGGCCTCCCAGATCACCGCGCTGCAGATGTCGCTGCCGGGCTCGTACTTCTTCCGCAAGCAGCTGCTCGCGGCGGTGATCGGCGCGGGGCTGCTGTTCGCCGCCTCACGGATGCCGGTGAAGCTGCACCGGGCGCTGGCCTACCCCATCCTCGCGGGCGCCGTCTTCCTGATGACCCTGGTGCAGATCCCGGGGATAGGAGTGTCGGTCAACGGCAACCAGAACTGGATCGCCGTCGGCGGCTCCTTCCAGATCCAGCCCAGTGAGTTCGGCAAGCTGGCCCTCGTGCTGTGGGGCGCCGACCTGCTCGCCCGCAAGCAGGACAAGAAGCTGCTGACCCAGTGGAAGCACATGCTCGTCCCGCTGGTGCCGGCCGCCTTCATGCTGCTCGGGCTGATCATGATCGGCGGCGACATGGGCACCGCGATCATCCTCACGGCCATCCTGTTCGGCCTGCTCTGGCTGGCCGGCGCGCCCACGCGGCTGTTCGCCGGTGTGCTGTCGATCGCCGCCGTGCTCGGCCTGATCCTCATCAAGACCAGCGCCAACCGCATGGCCCGGCTGCAGTGCCTCGGCGCCACCGAACCCCAGTCCGGGCCCGTCGACTGCTGGCAGGCGGTGCACGGCATCTATGCCCTGGCGTCGGGCGGAATCTTCGGCTCCGGGCTGGGTGCGAGTGTGGAGAAATGGGGCCAACTGCCCGAAGCCCACACCGACTTCATCTTCGCCGTCACCGGTGAGGAACTGGGCCTGGCGGGGACGCTGTCGGTACTCGCCCTCTTCGCGGCTCTAGGCTATGCGGGTATCCGCGTGGCCGGACGCACGGAGGACCCCTTCGTGAGGTATGCCGCGGGAGGCGTGACCACCTGGATCACGGCACAGGCCGTGATCAACATCGGTGCGGTGCTCGGTCTGCTGCCGATCGCCGGCGTCCCCCTCCCGCTGTTCTCCTACGGAGGATCCGCCCTGCTGCCGACCATGTTCGCCATCGGGCTGCTGATCGCCTTCGCACGCGACGAGCCCGCTGCGCGGGCGGCGCTTGCGATGCGGCAACCCCGCTTTGGTAGAAAGCGGGGGGCTGGGGGCACCGGTTCCATTCGGAGTCCCCGGAGATGGAACACGATGCGACGGCGTGCCTCGACGGCGCGCTCGTCCGGAGAGCGGTGAATTTCGGTGCATGTCGTACTCGCCGGCGGAGGAACCGCGGGCCACATCGAGCCCGCGCTCGCCCTCGCGGACGCCCTGCGCAGGCAGGATCCGAGCGTGGGCATCACGGCCCTGGGAACGGAGCGCGGACTCGAGACACGTCTCGTGCCCGAGCGTGGGTACGAACTCGCGCTGATCCCCGCCGTGCCGCTGCCGCGCAAGCCCACCCCCGAGCTGATCACCGTCCCGGGCCGGCTGCGCGGGACGATCAAGGCGACCGAGCAGATCCTGGAGCGCACCAGGGCGGACGCCGTGGTCGGCTTCGGCGGCTACGTCGCCCTGCCCGGCTACCTCGCGGCCAAGCGCCTCGGTGTGCCGATCGTCATCCACGAGGCCAACGCCCGCCCGGGCCTGGCCAACAAGATCGGCTCGCGGTACGCCAGCCAGGTCGCGGTCTCCACACCGGACAGCAAGCTGCGCAACTCCCGTTACATCGGCATCCCGCTGCGCCGCTCCATCGCCACCCTGGACCGGGCCGCCGTACGCCCCGAGGCCCGGGCCGCCTTCGGCCTGGACCCGAACCTGCCCACGCTGCTGGTCACCGGCGGCTCCCAGGGCGCCCGCCGGCTGAACGAGGTCGTCCAGCAGGTCGCGCCCTGGCTCCAGCAGGCCGGAATCCAGATCCTGCACGCGGTCGGTCCGAAGAACGAACTGCCGCAGGTCCAGCAGATGCCGGGAATGCCCCCCTACATCCCGGTAAGTTATCTGGACCGGATGGACCTCGCGTACGCCGCGGCGGACATGATGCTCTGCCGCGCGGGCGCGATGACCGTCGCCGAACTCTCCGCCGTCGGGCTCCCGGCCGCCTATGTCCCGCTGCCCATCGGCAACGGCGAACAGCGGCTCAACGCCCAGCCGGTGGTCAAGGCCGGCGGCGGCCTGCTGGTCGACGACGCGGAGCTGACCCCCGAGTGGGTCCAGCGACACGTCCTGCCCGTGCTCGCCGACCCGCACCGGCTGTACCAGATGTCCCGCAGCGCCGCCGAGTTCGGCCGCCGGGACGCCGACGACCTGCTCGTCGGCATGGTGTACGAGGCGATCGCCGCCAGTCGTGCACACCGCTAGGACTGTATGACAGGAGGCAGGGGAGCGTGGCCGGATCGACCACCGCCGAGCGCGGTGAACGCCAGCAGAAGTCGTCCGGCCCGCCGCTCCGCCCGCGGTCGAGGCGGGCCCGGCTTCGTGTGATTGTCATCCTGGGCCTCGCCCTGGTCTTCCTCGGCTTCCCGACGGTCTGGCTGTTCTACGGCTCCGACTGGCTGCGTGCCGAGCGCGTCTCCGTGTCGGGCACCAAGGTCCTGACGCCGGCTCAGGTCCGGGCCGCCGCCGACGTTCCCCTCGGGAAGCCGCTGATTTCCGTCGACACCGAAGCGATCGAGTCGCGACTGCGCCGGAAATTGCCCCGAATTGACTCGGTTGACGTGGTCCGTTCCTGGCCCGAGGGCATCGGCCTGAAAGTGGTCGAGCGGACTCCGGTTCTGATTGTCCAAAAGGGCGGAAAGTTCGTCGAAGTGGACGATGAAGGTGTCCGTTTCGCCACGGTGTCCGAGGCCCCGAAAGGCGTGCCCGCACTGGAATTGACACTGTCCCGGTCCAGCTCGGCCGCCGCGAGCCTGCGCCGCTTCGGCGAGGCCCGGCTGGTGCGCGAGGCGGTCGTCGTCGCCCGTGCCGTTCCGGCCGCCGTCGCCCGCGGCACACAGACCGTCAAGGTCCGTTCCTACGACGACATCTCGCTGGAGTTGAGGGACGGCCGCACGGTCGTCTGGGGCAGCAGCGAGAAGGGCGCGGTCAAGGCCCGTACGCTCACCGCCCTGATGAAAGCCTCGCCCGGCGCCCGTTACTTCGACGTGAGTGTTCCCACCGCGCCCGCGTCATCAGCGAGTTGACGCACATCCGCGCAGGCCAGCACCCTGGTTGGGCAGTGCTACGGCTGATCACATAGGGTGAAAAGAAAAACGGGAGGTTCGGCGTGTTCGTTGAACGTGCGCCACTTGTCGACTTAGTGTCCTGTTCAGAAGACTCCAAGGAACAGACACACTGGTAACCCTAAACTTCAGGGTTAGGGTTCGGGTCGGCGATACGGACCGTCCCATTCGGCATCAGTCGTCGGGTCGCGGGGCGCAGCGCGCCACGGTGATTCGGCGACACGTAACTCGAGGCGAGAGGCCTTCGACGTGGCAGCACCGCAGAACTACCTCGCAGTCATCAAAGTCATCGGTGTCGGCGGCGGTGGTGTCAATGCCATCAACCGGATGATCGAGGTCGGTCTCAAGGGCGTCGAGTTCATCGCCATCAACACCGACGCGCAAGCTCTGTTGATGAGCGACGCCGACGTCAAGCTGGACGTCGGCCGTGAACTCACCCGCGGACTCGGCGCCGGAGCCAACCCGGCCGTGGGCCGCAAGGCCGCCGAGGACCACCGCGAGGAGATCGAGGAGGTCCTCAAGGGGGCCGACATGGTCTTCGTGACAGCCGGTGAAGGCGGCGGCACCGGCACCGGCGGCGCGCCCGTCGTGGCCAACATCGCCCGCTCGCTCGGCGCTCTCACCATCGGTGTGGTCACGCGCCCGTTCACCTTCGAGGGGCGGCGTCGCGCGAACCAGGCCGAGGACGGCATCGCCGAGCTCCGCGAAGAGGTCGACACCCTCATCGTCATCCCGAACGACCGGCTGCTGTCCATCTCGGACCGCCAGGTCTCGGTGCTCGACGCCTTCAAGTCGGCCGACCAGGTCCTGCTCTCCGGTGTCCAGGGCATCACCGACCTCATCACCACCCCCGGCCTCATCAACCTCGACTTCGCCGACGTCAAGTCGGTCATGTCCGAGGCCGGCTCGGCGCTGATGGGCATCGGCTCCGCCCGCGGCGACGACCGTGCGGTGGCGGCGGCCGAGATGGCGATCTCCTCGCCGCTGCTGGAGGCGTCCATCGACGGCGCCCGCGGTGTGCTCCTCTCCATCTCCGGCGGCAGCGACCTCGGTCTGTTCGAGATCAACGAGGCTGCCCAGCTGGTGAGCGAGGCCGCTCACCCCGAGGCCAACATCATCTTCGGTGCGGTGATCGACGACGCCCTCGGCGATGAGGTCCGGGTCACCGTGATCGCGGCCGGCTTCGACGGCGGCCAGCCGCCGTCCAAGCGGGACAACGTCCTCGGCTCCTCCTCGGCCAAGCGCGAGGAGCCGGCCCCGGCGCGGCAGACCGAGAGCCGCCCGTCCTTCGGCTCGCTCGGCAGCGTGACCCCGAAGGAGGACCCGGAGCCCGCTCCGGAGCCGGTCAGCGACATCCCGGTCGCCCCGCCGGTCCCGCCTGCGCCGCGGACCTACTCGGACAGCGCGGCCGAGGAACTGGACGTACCGGACTTCCTCAAGTGATCCTTCAGTCGTGATAGGACAGCGCGAAAGCGTGAGCGGCGCGCACTTCGGCTTCACCGACCGGTGGGGCGGAGTGAGCGCCGCTCCGTATGAGGAGCTCAATCTCGGCGGAGCGGTCGGCGACGACCCCGACGCCGTACGCGCCAACCGGGACCTGGCCGCCAAGTCCCTGGGCGTCGAGCCGGACCGGGTGGTCTGGATGAACCAGGTGCACGGGGCCGACGTGGCGGTGGTGGACCGGCCGTGGGGATCTTCGTCCGAGATCCCGTCGGTCGACGCGATCGTCACGGTGAAGCGAGGGCTCGCCCTCGCCGTGCTCACCGCGGACTGCGTGCCGGTCCTGCTCGCCGACCCGGTCGCCGGAATCGTCGCCGCGGCCCACGCGGGCCGGCCCGGCATGATCGCCGGGGTCGTCCCGGCCGCGCTACGCGCGATGACCGAACTGGGTGCCGAGCCCTCCCGGATCGTCGCCCGCACCGGGCCCACCGTCTGCGGCCGGTGTTACGAAGTGCCCGAGGCGATGCGCGCCGACGTGTCCGCCGTCGAGCCGGCCGCGTACGCCGAAACCAGTTGGGGCACTCCGGCGGTCGACGTGAGTGCCGGGGTGCACGCCCAGCTCGAACGGCTCGGGGTGCGCGACCGGGCGCAGTCTCCGGTGTGCACGCTGGAGTCGGACGATCACTTCTCGTATCGCCGCGACCGCACCACCGGTCGGCTCGCGGGCTATGTGTGGCTGGACTGATGGGACATGACGGACCGTAAGGACGAACTCGCCGCGAATCTGGCGAAAGTTGAACAGCGCATCGCCGACGCATGCGCGGCCGCCGGGCGGGGACGCGAGGAGGTGACCCTGATCGTGGTCACCAAGACCTATCCCGCGAGCGACGTGCGTGTGTTGTCGGAGCTCGGGGTGCGGCATGTCGCCGAGAACCGCGACCAGGACGCGGCCCCGAAGGCTGCTGCCTGCGCGGATCTGCCCCTTTCATGGCACTTCGTCGGTCAACTCCAGACCAACAAGGTGCGATCGGTGGTCGGTTACGCGGACTTCGTGCAGTCCGTCGATCGTTCCAAGCTCGTCACAGCTCTGTCGAAGGAAGCCGTCCGGGCCGGTCGCGAACTGGGGTGCCTCCTCCAGGTCGCGCTCGACGCCGGGGAGAGCGCGAGGGGCGAGCGGGGAGGCGTGGCTCCCGGCGGGATCGAGGAGTTGGCCGGCCTCGTGGCCGAGGCGCCGGGGCTGCGGCTCGACGGGCTGATGACCGTCGCGCCGCTCACCGGCGAGTATGCGGGACGCGAACAGGCGGCGTTCGAGCGGTTGATGGTTTTGTCGACCGACCTGCGCCGGAGTCATCCGACTGCCACGATGGTCTCGGCAGGGATGAGTGCGGACCTCGAACAGGCCGTGGCGGCCGGAGCGACACATGTGCGCGTCGGCAGCGCGGTACTCGGAGTCCGCCCCAGGCTCGGGTAACGTCGCCAAGAAGTCGGACCACAGCAGAAAATATGGTCATTGCCGCCGATAGGCGGACTCAAGGACCTCGTGGATCGCAGGCACTTGGCAGTCGTCAGCAGATCCACCACAGAGCGGAGGACTCAGAGCATGGCCGGCGCGATGCGCAAGATGGCGGTCTACCTCGGCCTCGTGGAGGACGATGGGTACGACGGCCGCGGATTCGACCCCGACGACGACTTCGAACCCGAACTGGACCCGGAGCCCGAGCGGGACCACCGACGGCACGAGCCGTCCCATCAGCCGCACGTCTCACATCAGCCCCAAAGGGACGAAGAGGTACGAGTCGTACAACCGTCCGTGCCTCGCGAACCGGCCCCTCGTTCCGCTTCGCTCCCCGCGGAATCCGGACGCCCGGCGCGCATCGCGCCCGTGGCATCCATCACACAAGAACGCGCAAGTCTGGAGAAGAACGCACCGGTGATCATGCCCAAGGTCGTGTCCGAACGAGAGCCTTACCGGATCACCACACTCCACCCACGGACCTACAACGAGGCCCGTACCATCGGGGAACACTTCCGTGAAGGCACTCCGGTGATCATGAATCTGACTGAGATGGATGACACAGATGCGAAGCGACTTGTCGACTTTGCGGCTGGTCTGGTGTTTGGTCTTCACGGCAGTATCGAGCGGGTGACGCAGAAGGTGTTCCTGTTGTCGCCTGCTAACGTCGATGTCACGGCGGAGGACAAGGCCCGCATCGCAGAGGGCGGGTTCTTCAACCAGAGCTGAGACGCACCACCGGAAACAGCAGTACCCAGCAGGGCACAGGGGAGAGGGAAGCGCAGGTCATGAGCGTGGTTTTGGATGTCACCTACATCGCGCTGATGTGCTTCCTCATCGTGCTCATCTTCCGGTTGGTCATGGACTATGTCTTCCAGTTCGCCCGCTCATGGCAACCCGGCAAGGCGATGGTGGTCGTTCTGGAGGCCACCTACACTGTCACTGATCCACCGCTCAAGCTTCTGCGGCGGGTCATTCCGCCGCTGCGTCTCGGGGGCGTGGCGCTCGACCTGTCCTTCTTCGTTCTGATGATCATCGTCTACATCCTGATCACACTCGTACGGAACGCGATGTGAGCGATGTGACAGATACGGTCTTGCCGACTGCCGACGACTACGTTGAGGTGAAGAGATGCCGTTGACCCCCGAGGACGTGCGGAACAAGCAGTTCACGACCGTCCGCCTCCGAGAAGGCTATGACGAGGACGAGGTCGATGCCTTCCTCGATGAGGTCGAAGCCGAACTGACCCGTCTGCTCCGCGAGAACGAGGACCTGCGCGCCAAACTGGCCGCGGCCACGCGCGCTGCTGCCCAGAATCAGCAGAACATGCGCAAGCCTCCGGAGCCCCAGCAGGATCAGCAGCAACAGCAGCAGCAGGGCATGCGCGGTCCGGGTGGTCCCGTACCCGCCGGCATATCGGGCCCGCCGCAGCAGCAGATGGGTGGCCCCATGGGTGGTCCGCCCCAGCTGCCGAGCGGTGCCCCGCAGTTGCCCGCCGGTCCCGGCGGTCAGGGTGGTCCGCAGGGTCCCGGTCCGATGGGCCAGGGTCCGGGCGGTCCGGGTCCCATGGGCCAGCCCCCGATGCAGCAGCAGATGGGTGGCCCGATGGGCGGCCCCATGGGCGGTCCGATGGGCGGCCCCGGTCAGGGAGGCCCCGGTGGCGACAGCGCCGCCCGTGTCCTCTCGCTGGCCCAGCAGACCGCCGACCAGGCGATCGCCGAGGCCCGTTCCGAAGCCAACAAGATCGTCGGGGAAGCGCGTTCGCGTGCCGAGGGTCTGGAGCGTGACGCCCGTGCCAAGGCCGATGCCCTGGAGCGGGACGCGCAGGAGAAGCACCGCGTGGCGATGGGCTCCCTGGAGTCCGCTCGCGCCACGCTGGAGCGCAAGGTCGAGGACCTGCGCGGCTTCGAGCGCGAGTACCGCACGCGCCTGAAGTCGTACCTGGAGTCGCAGCTGCGCCAGCTGGAGACCCAGGCCGACGACTCGCTGGCTCCGCCGCGGACTCCGGCTGCCGCGTCCCTCCCGCCGTCCCCGGCGCCTTCCATGGCTCCGGCCGGCGCGAGCGCCCCGTCCTACGGCGGCGGCAACCAGACGATGGGCGGTGCCCCGTCGCCGTCCGGTCCGTCCTACGGCGGTCAGCAGCAGATGTCTCCGGCGATGACCCAGCCGATGGCGCCGGTGCGTCCGCAGGGCCCGTCGCCGATGGGTCAGGCGCCCTCGCCCATGCGGGGCTTCCTGATCGACGAGGATGACAACTGACGGCCTGATGGCCAGTAGTACGGCGTAGGCATCGGCAGCGTTCAGGACGAGGCCCCGGGTTGATCCCGGGGCCTCGTCCTTTTGCCATGCCTGTCCG
>NZ_JBSHKH010000163.1:0-16326 GCF_053643595.1 Streptomyces sp. NPDC055506
GGGCTTCGCGCACCCGTGGTGCCCGAAGCCCCCGCCGCTCGGGAAGGGAAGCCGGATACGGCTCAGTAGACCGGCTTGTCCGGCTCGATCTGGTTGACCCAGCCGATCACGCCGCCGCCGACGTGGACCGCGTCCGAGAAGCCCGCGGACTTCAGGACCGCGAGGACTTCCGCACTGCGGACACCCGTCTTGCAGTGCAGGACGATCTTCTTGTCCAGGGGCAGGCTCTCCAGGGCGGTGCCCATGAGGAACTCGTTCTTCGGGATCAGCCGGGCGCCCGGGATGGAGACGATCTCGTACTCGTTCGGCTCGCGGACGTCGATGATGTCGATGCCCTCGCCGTCGTCGATCCACTCCTTGAGCTGCTTGGGAGTGATCGTGGAGTCGGCGGCCGCCGCCTGGGCCTCCTCGGACACGACGCCGCAGAAGGCCTCGTAGTCGATGAGCTCGGTGACGGTCGGGTTCTCGCCGCAGACCGCGCAGTCCGGGTCCTTGCGGACCTTGACCTGGCGGTACTGCATCTCCAGGGCGTCGTAGATCATCAGCCGGCCCACCAGCGGGTCGCCGATGCCGGCGAGCAGCTTGATGGCCTCGTTGACCTGGATGGAGCCGATGGACGCGCACAGCACACCCAGGACGCCGCCCTCGGCGCAGGAGGGGACCATGCCGGGGGGCGGGGGCTCCGGGTAGAGGCAGCGGTAGCAGGGGCCGTGCTCGGACCAGAAGACGGAGGCCTGACCGTCGAAGCGGTAGATCGAGCCCCAGACGTACGGCTTGTTCAGCAGCACGCAGGCGTCGTTGACCAGGTAGCGGGTCGCGAAGTTGTCCGTGCCGTCGACGATCAGGTCGTACTGGCTGAAGATGTCCATCACGTTGTCGGCCTCGAGCCGCTCCTCGTGAAGGATCACGTTCACGTACGGGTTGATGCCGAGGACGGAGTCACGGGCGGACTCGGCCTTGGGGCGGCCGATGTCGGCCTGGCTGTGGATGATCTGGCGCTGCAGATTCGACTCGTCGACCTCGTCGAACTCCACGATGCCGAGGGTGCCGACGCCCGCGGCGGCCAGGTACATCAGCGCCGGCGAGCCCAGGCCGCCGGCGCCCACACACAGCACCTTGGCGTTCTTCAGCCGCTTCTGCCCGTCCATCCCGACGTCGGGGATGATCAGGTGGCGGGAGTACCTGCGGACCTCGTCTACGGTGAGCTCGGAAGCCGGCTCGACCAGGGGTGGCAGCGACACGGGGACTCCGTTGGTCGGTCAATCACTACGGTTGTTCTCCCCGTAACAGTGCCATGTGCTTTTTCATTCCGAGACACCCGTTCCGACACGCGAGACGATTTCGTCCCAGTAGCCGGGCATGGCCTCCCAGGGATCGGTGGGTCCGCCGCAGTCGGTGCGGTCCGTGCGGTCGGTGAAGTAGATCGTCGCGGCACCCTGCCAGCGGGCGATGCCCAGCGCCTCCCCCAGCTGGGGCCGGGGCACGCCGTGGACGAAGTGGCAGAAGCGCTCGGGCGAGTGGTCGGCGGTCCACTCGGCCACCTGCGACCAGCGGTAGTCGCTCCACGGGCCGGAGAAGGTGACCAGCTGGTCGGCGAGTTCGACGTACCCCGGGTGCGGGTGGATGCCGTGGCCGAGGACGATGTGGGCTTCGGCGCGGATCACACGGAGCGTGGCGACCGTACGCCGTACCTCGGGCAGCCCGACGTGGTCCGCCGGGCAGCGCTCCAGGAGGAAGCCGTCGACCTGGTACCAGTCGACGAACCGGTGGGCGTCCGAGATCAGCTCTCCGAAGTTCCGGGTGCTGTACCGGGTGTCGAGGTGGCCCAGGACCCGGATGCCGGCGTTGCGCAGGCGGCCGGCCGCCTCCAGGCAGTGCGGGTCGGGGCGGGCGCCGGGGCCGTCGGCGACGTTGAGGACGACCCAGTGCAGCGGGGTGCCGGGGCGGGTGAGTTCGCCCCACTCGGTGGGGGCGAGGAGGGGGTGGGCGTAGCCGGGGACGGCGACGCCGGGGCGGAGTTCCGTGCCGGAGGTGCGTGGTCGTGTGCTGGTCAGATGCGGCATGCCGCCTCCATCCAGATGTCCGCGAGGGACTCCTCGAGGCCGATCCGGGGGCGCCAGCCGAGCCGGTCGCGGGCGGTGCGCACGTCGGCCTGCTGCCAGCTGCCGCAGCCGTCGGGGTACGGGTACGCGACCTGGGGGGCGTGGTCCGAGTCCGGGCGGGGGTGGCCGATGGCCGGGCGAAGCGCGCCGGGAGGCCCGTCGAGTTCATGGAGGGCGCCGCCGTATCCGGCCACGCGGGCGAGGACCGCGGCGGCGTCGCGCAGGCGCACGGCGCGGCCGGAGCCGATGTTGATGACGCCCTGCGCGGCGGAGAGCGAGGCGGCGTGGACGGCGCGGGCCACGTCGCGGACGTCGACGAAATCGCGCTGCGCGCCCAGGCCGCCGAGTTTCAGCTCGCCGTCGCCGGACTGCATGGCGCGGCGCATGGCCTCGGCGAGACGCCCGAGCGGGGAGCCGGCGGGGGTGCCGGGTCCGGCCGGTGAGAAGACGCGCAGGACGACGGCGTCCAGGCCGGAGCCGAGGACCAGTTCGGTGGCGGCGAGTTTGCTGACGCCGTACGGGCCGCCGGGCCGGGGGACGGCGTCCTCGGCCGTGGAGGAGCCGGGCTGGCTGGGGCCGTACTCCGCGCTGCAGCCGATCTGCACCAGACGGGCGCCGCAGCCGCTGCGGCGCAGGGCTTCGCAGACGGTGGCCACGGCGACGGTGTTGTGGCGGGTGAGTTCGCGGGCACCGCCCCTGGTGGCGCCCGCGCAGTTGACGACGACGCCCGGGTGGACCGCGTCGAGGAAGCGGGTGAGGGCACCGGGGCTGCCGGAAGCGAGGTCGAAGCGGACGTCGGCGTCGTCGCCGCGGCCGAGGGCGGTGAGCTGCACGGCCGGGTCGGCGAGCAGGCGGTCGGCGACGAAGCGCCCGATGTAGCCGTTGGCTCCGATCAGCAGGACTCTCATCGCGCGGCTCCCGGGGCGGCTGGGACTCCTGGGTGGGTGGTCATCGGGGTTCTCCTTGGTGCGGGGCGGACGGGACGGGGCGGGTGCCTCCGGCGGTGGGCCGGTGTCTGCGGCTGCGGAGTGACGGCTCGTCGGGCGGTGGCGGCTCTTCGGGCGGCAGCGGCTCTTGGGGGAGTCGCCGGCCCGGGAATCACTCGCCGGGAATCAGTCGCCGACGGCTTCGAGGGCCGGGATCGCCGGTGGCTCGAGGCGGGTTCGGGCGGGTCCTGGCTCCCGCGGCGGTCATGGTGAGGGGGCCGGGGGTGCGTGGGCCGAGGCCCTGGTCAGCTTGCGCGTCGCGTGGACGAGGAGGGCCAGGGCCGCCGCTCCGCAGGCGAGGGTGGGGACGCTGCCGGCGCCCCAGAGGGCGACGAGGGTCTCCACGGGGGTGCCCAGGAAGCCGAGACCGGGGAGGCGGGCGATGAAGACCGTGGCGAGGGCGGCTGCCTGGACCGTGGCCGTCGCGGTGAGGACCACGGCCGGGGCGTAGGCGAACCCGTGGGTGGCGAGGAGGCGGGCGATGAAGAGGAGGGCGCCCAGGGCGAGGGCCTCCGCGTAGCCAGCGGGCTCGTCGAGGACTGCCGCGCACAGGGCGAGCAGGGCCGCCAGCGCGCCGAGGAAGAGGACGACCGTGCCGAGCAGGAGCGGTCGTACGGCGGCGGCGAAGTCCTCGAGGCCGCGGCTTGCCGCGAGCCTGCGGCGGCCGCGTGCGATGAAGAGGTGGGCGGTCCAGGCCGCGGGCGCGCACGCCAGGGCGAGGGCCAGGACGGGGACGGCGGTGAGGGGCCAGGGGCCGTCTGCCGCACCGGTGGGCAGACCGTCGGGGCCGCCGGTGACGGCGCTCTGGAGCAGGCCGTTGCCCAGGAGGGAGTAGCCGATGAGCCAGGAGAACCAGAGGGTGCCTCCGCCGGGGCCGGTGTGGTCGGTCCGGCTCAGGGGGCCTCGGCGAAGGGCGGCGCGGAGGGCCAGGCCCACGGCGAGGATGCCCGCTGCCGTGGCGAACAGGCGCGAGCGGCCGTGGGTGAGGTGCGCGGCGGCCAGGGTGGCGGCGCACAGCGCGCCCGGCAGGAGCGTCAGGAGAACCCAGTCCGCACGCGCCCGGGGGGCGGCGGGCGCCGGGGGCTCGGGGGCGTCCCCGTCCCGGGTGACTCGGGCGTACATCTCCTCCGCGAGGGAGAAGACGTCCCGGTGGCGGAAGCGGGCCGCGGTCCGCTCGGTGATGCCGTGGGCTTCCAGTCCCGCCGCGATCTCGAGGGGGTCCACCGCGCGTTCGCAGAGTTCCCGGTGGCGGTGCATCAGTGCCTTCACGGGGTCGGCGCCGCGACGCGGGGAGGGCGGCTCGCGG
Organism: Streptomyces sp. NPDC055506; assembly: GCF_053643595.1. Classification (NCBI taxonomy): domain Bacteria; kingdom Bacillati; phylum Actinomycetota; class Actinomycetes; order Kitasatosporales; family Streptomycetaceae; genus Streptomyces; species Streptomyces sp. NPDC055506. Next base: position 4,395 of record NZ_JBSHKH010000163.1, read on the forward strand.
TCGGCGGCCGGCTTCTGTTTCCCGGGGTGTTCGCGGTCGGCGGCCGGTTCCGGGGCCGGCGTTCCAGGACGGTCCAGTTCGCCCAAGTCGTTCATCGCGCTCTCTCCGGGGCGGGGACGGAAGTGGTGGCTCGTACGGGGCTGTCTCCGGCCCAGCCGGGGGCGCCGCGGGCGGCGAGGCCGGGTGCCGGGGCGGCCCAGCGAACCGGGACACGGGCCTCGGCGGGCACCGCGAAGGGCAGTGGCTCCCCCGCCGCGTCGAGGACGTCACGGCGGACGGGAGCGCGCGAGACGATCTCCAGGTAAATGCTGTGAAATGCCTCGATGTTCTGCTCGACCGTGAACAGTTCGAGAGCTCGGGCCCGGGCGGCGGCGCCCAGGCGCTCACGGCGCTCCGGGTCGCGCAGCAGCGCGACGCACGCCTCGGCGAGCGCCCGCGGATTGCGCGGGGGCACGACCAGCCCCGTGCCGCCGATGACCTCCACGACCGCGCCGACGTCCGTCGACACCGTCGCGCGTCCGCAGAGCATGGCCTCGGCAAGGCCGACCGGGAAGCCCTCGACGACGCTGGACAGCACGGTCACGGCTCCCGAGGCGTAGGCGTCGGCGAGGGCCGGGAGTTCCGGCCCGCCGACCTCCTCGAACGACACCGGGTTGTGACCGGCGGCGTGCGGACCCTCGGCCTCGTCGGGGAAGAGATGGGCGGCCAGCGCCCTGCAGTGGGCGAGATAGGCCGCGCCCTCGGTGCCGGCGGGGGCGCCGACGATCCGCAGGCGCGTCTTCGGCTCCTGCTTGCGGATCTCGGCGAAGGCGTGCAGCAGCGAGACCAGGTCCTTGGCGGGCTCGACGCGGCCGACCCAGACGAGCGCGTCCGGGTCGGCGCATTCCACGGACTCGCCCACCTCCGCGTAGGGCCGGGCGTCCATGCCGGGGTAGACCGTGCGGAGCTTCTCGCGGTCGGCACCGCAGCGCTCCTGCCAGCGGCGGGCGTGTGTGTTGCCGGCGGTGACGACCTCGGCCTGGCCGTAGGCCTCGGCGGCGAGTCTGCCGTGGAAGGCCGCCAGCAGGGACCGTACGGCGGGTGGGGCGTCGGGGGCGGTGAGGTAGTGCGTCCGCAGGCGCACGCCGTACTCGGTCACCAGCAGGGGGACGCCGGTGAAGTGGCGGGCCAGCAGGCCCGGCAGGGCGGCCGGGCCGCCGGACGCCGCGTGGCAGAGGTCGACCGCACCCAGTCCGTCGTCCTCGTACCAGTCGAGCGAGAGGGGGCGCAGCGCCCGTTCGAGGTGCGCGGCCACGGCGAGCAGATCCGGGACTCTGGCCTCACGCGCGGCGCGGTGGGCGCCCGGCGCACGACAGGCGCGTTCCAGCGCGCGTACGGCGGCCTCGGAGCGGAGCGCTCCGGCGAGGCCGCCCTCCTCGCGGGCGAGTTCGGCGAGGCCGTACAGAGCGTTGCCGAAACGGTCCGCCTCAGGGGTCGACGTCCCACCCTCGGACGACGCGCCGCACAGCACGGCGGCCAGTTCGCCGAAGCACTCGGTGAACCTCCGGCGTGCGCGGCGGCCCAGGATCACCCCGTCGTCCTCGGCCATCCACAGCGATGCGGTGCGCACCCTGCGGACGTTCGGCGACAGCGGGGTCCAGCCCTCGTCCTCCTGGTGTTCACTGCGGCTGAGCGCGTAGACGTCGAACTCGTGCTGTGCGAGCCCGCGCACCAGCCGGTCGCACCAGAGCCTGGCGTCACCGCTCACATACGGATAGCCACCCTCGGTAAGCAGTCCGATGCGCACGTGTGCACCCCCGATCTCCCGTATGGGGAGCCGCCGTTGCCCGGCGGCTCGCAGCGGGACGAACGTATGCGGTCAAGGCGGTGGTACGACGGACGGTTGTCCGTCGCACCACCAAAAGGGGTGAACGGTCGTAACTTTCCCGTGCGGGTCGCGTTCCGTCGCGCTAGGAGATCAAGCGGACATGGATCGTCATGCCGCGGTCAACTCCCGTCGCTCCGCCCGGCGTCGCGCGGCGGCCTCCGGGTCGAGCGCCGGTACGGCGGCCAGCAGCTGCCTGGTGTAAGGCTCTTGTGGCGCCCCGTACACCTCGGCGACGGGCCCTTCCTCCAGGATCCCGCCCTTCCGCATCACCGCGACCCGGTCGCTGACCTGGCGTACGACGGCCAGGTCGTGCGCGATGAAGACCAGCGCGAGCCCGAGTTCGCGCTGCAACTCCCCCAGCAGCTCGACCACATGCGCCTGGGTGGTGACGTCGAGGGCCGAGACCGGCTCGTCGCAGACGATGACGCGCGGGTCGGCCGCGAGCGCCCGCGCGATCCCGATGCGCTGGCGCTGGCCGCCGCTGAACTCGTGCGGGTAGCGGTCGTAGTGCGCCGCTTCGAGCCCCACGCGCTCCAGCAGCTCCGCCACGCGCTCCCGGATGCGCCCCTCCTCGGACCCGCCGCGCGCGCGGAGCGGATCGGCGATGGACTCGCCCACGCTGCGGCGGGGGTTGAGGGAGGAGACCGGGTCCTGGAAGACCATCTGCACGGCCGGGTTCACCCCGGTGTGCGCGCGGCCCTCGAACCTCAGCGATCCCGCCGTCGGTTCCAGCAGCCCGACGAGCATGCGCCCCAGGGTCGTCTTCCCGCTGCCGCTCTCGCCCACGATGCCGAGCGTCTCACCGCGCCGCAGGGTCAGCGACACATCGTCCACGGCCGTGAACGCCCGTTTCCCGCGCCCGAACACGCGCCTGAGGCCGGTCGCCTCCAGCACGATCTCCTCGGGCGCCGGGGAGGCCTTCCGGGGCGCGTCCAGCCGTGGCACCGCGGCCAGCAGTTCCCGGGTGTACGGCTGGGCCGGCGCGCCCAGTACGCCCGACACCGGGCCGTGCTCGACCGCCCGCCCGTGCCGCATCACCAGCACCTCGTCGACGCTCTCGGCGGCGACGCCCACGTCGTGGGTGACGAGCAGCAGGCCCATGCCGGTCTCCTCGCGCAGCGTGTGCAGCAGGTCGAGGACCTGGGCCTGGACGGTGACGTCGAGGGCGGTGGTCGGCTCGTCGGCGATCAGCAGGCGGGGCTCGCACGCGAGCGCCATGGCGATCAGGGCGCGCTGGCGCATCCCGCCGCTGAACTCGTGCGGCCGGGAGCGGGATCGCCGAGCCGCGTCCGGGATGCCCACCCGGTCCAGGACGTCGACGGCACGCGCGCGTGCCGCCCGCCGGGACACGCGCGCGTGGGCGCGGTACACCTCGGCGATCTGGTCACCGATCGCGAAGTACGGGTCGAGGGAGGACAGCGGGTCCTGGAACACCATCGCGGCCTGGCCGCCACGCAGCCGCCGCAGCTCCTCGTCGGAGGCCGTCTGCACGTCGGTGCCGGCCACCTCGACCGAGCCCCCGACCCGCGCTCCCGTGCCGCGGTGCAGGCCCAGCAGGGCGGACGCCACGGTCGACTTGCCGGAGCCGGACTCGCCGACGAGGGCCAGGGCGGCGCCCTGTTCCAGGCGGAAGGAGAGTCCGTCGACGGCACGCAGCTCGCCGAAGTCCACGCTCAGGCCGTTCACGTCGACCAGGCTCATGTCAGTACCACCCGTCGGTCGGCCACCGCGTACAGCACATCGGCGACGGCATTGGCGAGGACCACGAAGAAGCCGGTCACCAGGACCATGCCGACGACCACCGGCAGGTCGACGACGCGCACCGCCCCCACCAGCGCCTGTCCGATGCCGGGCAGCCCGAAGAGCGTCTCGGTGAGGACGGCACCGCCGAAGAGCACCCCGAGGTTGTTGGCGTTCACGGCGATGAGCGGTGCCACCGCCCCGCGCAGCGCGTGCCGCCCGATGATGGCCCGCTCCCCGATGCCGTACGCGCGGAAGGTCCGCACATGGTCCTCGGCGAGGGTCTCCAGCATCGCGGCCCGGGTCAGCCGGGCATAGGTGGCCGACTCGATCAGCGCGAGCGACAGCCAGGGCAGCAGCAGGTTCCAGGCCCACTGCTCGGGATCGTCGGTGAAGGGGACGTACTGCGGGAACGGCAGCAGTTGCAGCTGTCCGCAGACGACGATCATCAGGACCAGGCCGATGACGAAGACGGGCGTGGCCGTGCCGACCAGCGTGAGGCCGGTCAGCAGCCGCTCCGTGAGCCGGCCGCGCCGCCACACCGACAGCACGCCGGTGCCGATGCCGATGATCAGCCACAGCACCATCGCGCCGAGCGCGAGCGAGCCGGTGACCGGCAGCTTCGCCAGGATCAGGTCCGTGACCGGCTGGTCGCTCTGGTACGACAGGCCGAGGCAGGGCGCCGGGCAGTGCTGCACGGACGTACCGGTCGAGAAGTCCTGGCCGGCGACGAGGCCCGACAGGAAGTGCCAGTACCGCACGTACAGCGGGTCGTCGAGCCTCAGCTGCTGGGCGACCTGGTGGACCTGTTCCGGTGAGCAGCGCGGGCCGCAGGTGATCTGGGCGACGTTGCCGGGCGTGGCGTAGAAGACGACGTAGATGATCACGGAGAGAGCGAAGAGGGTGACCAGGGCGCCGAGCAGGCGGCGCAGCACGAAACCACCGAAGCCGCTCATACCGCACCTCCGCCCTCGGCCGCCTTGGCCTCTCCCTTGGTCTCGTTGGCCTCTCCCTTGACCGGCTTGGCCTCTCCCTTGGCCGCCTTGGCCTCTCCCCTGGCCGCCTTGGCCTCCCGCTTCCGTCCCGTCCCGATACGCAGCCGTGAGGCCGCACGCGGGTCGAGCGCGGTGCGCACCCCGTCGCCGAGGACGGTCAGGGCCAGCACCGTCACGAACAGCGCGCCCGCGGGCAGCAGCAGGTACTGCGGGGCCGCCTGGTACCAGACGTCGGCCGCGGTGAGCATCTGCCCCCAGGACGGCGTCGGCGGGTTCACGCCCACGCCGAGGAAGGACAGTGCCGCCTCGACGGTGATGTTCTGCGGGATGAGCAGCGCCGAGTACGTGATGACGGGTGCCGCGAGGCCCGGCAGCAGTTCGCGGCGTGCGATCCGCGCGCTGCCCCAGCCGCTGAGCCGTGCCGCGGAGACGTAGTCGAGCTGCTTGAGGGTGAGCGTCTGCGCGCGCACCATCTTGGCCAGCGTGCCCCAGCCGGAGACCAGCCCCACGACGAGGGCGACCAGGACGGGACGCGGGAAGCTCGTGGGCACGATGGCGAGCAGGGCCAGCGCGATGACCATCAGGGGCATGGACACGAAGATGTCGGCGATCCGGGTGACGGCGAGGTCCACCCAGCGGTTGCCGAGCCCCGCGATCACGCCGAGCACGACGCCGAGCAGCACCTGCACCACCGTCGCCGCCAGCGCCACGCCCAGCGACACACGGGCGCCGTACGTCAGCCGGGCGAACAGGTCGCGTCCGGTCTGCGGTTCGACGCCGAGCCAGTGGTCGGCGCTCATTCCCCCGAACGACCCGATGGGCACGCCTCCGCGCGCGGAGTCGACGAGCGACGGGTGGTAGGTGGTCGGGTCCTGCCCCTCGATCGCCGTGAGCAGGGGCGCGGCCAGCGCGATCAGGACGAGCAGCGCGACGACGGCCGCCGCGACGAGGGCGGCGCGCTGCGTGCGCAGCCGCCGCCAGAACTGACGGGCCCCCGAGGCCCCCGGAGCGGTCACTCCGGGAGCCTCGACGGCGAGAACTGCCTCGCTCACGGCGCTACTTCACCGCGACCTGGGAGATGTCCAGCACACCGGTCCAGTCGCTGATCACGATGTTCTTGACGTCCTTGCCGTACAGGCGCTTGTAGACGGGGTGGAACAGCGGGACGGTCAGGGCCTTCTCGCCGATCTTCTTGTCCAGCGCGCCCCACCTCTTGGCGGCCTGGTCAAGATCCGTCAACTTGTTGATCGCGTCAATCTCGGCATTGACCGACTTGTCGTTCAGCAGGCCCGTGTTGAAGTTCGCGCCGTCCTTGACGATCTGCCGGCCGTCGAAGATCGGGGCGAGGAACGGACCGCCGGAGGGCCAGTCGGCACCCCAGTGGGCGAGGAAGAAGCCCGGCTCGGTCTTCACGTTGTGGATCTTGTCGGAGTAGTCGTTCTCCTCCAGGCCCTGCAGCTTGACCGTGATGCCGGCCTTCTTGAGCGCGTCCTGGATGGCGGTCGCGATCTCCGGGCTGGTCTCGAAGTCCTTGGCGTTGGAGTGCGTCAGCGTGACGGTGAGCCCGTTCGGGTGGCCGGCCTCCTTCAGCAGCTCCTCGGCCTTCTGCGGGTCACCGCTCTTCCCCGCCGGGAACAGGTCGTACGGCGTGTACCCGAAGGACTTCTGGTCGGGCAGGAAGGTGGTCGCGGGCTCGGCGAGCGCCGAACCGCCGGCGGCGTTGACCACGGACGACCGGTCGAGGGCGTACGAGATCGCCTGCCGCACCTTGGGGTTGTCGAACGGCTTGATGGTCGGGTTGAACGCGATGTAGTTGGTGTAGCCGAAGTGTCCGGTGCCGACGCGGGAGGCGAGGTCCTTGTCGCCGGAGACCTTGGCCAGCTCGGCCGGGCCGAGGTTGGTGTCCGTGGTGACCGCGGCGGCGTCCGCTCCCTGGGACGCGGACAGCCGCTGGTTGATCACGGACGAGTCGAGCCCGGACCGTACGTCGATCTTGTCCGGGTAGGCCTTGCGTTCGGCGTCGGTCGAGGCGGACCAGTGGGTGTTGCGCTCCAGGGTCAGCCGCTCACCGTCGTTCTCGTTCCGCACGACCTTGTACGGTCCGGACGAGACCGGGTGCTCCTCGTACTTCGTGCCCGTGTCCTTGCTCTTCGGGACGGGCGTGAACTGTGTCTGCGTGGCCAGGTACGGGAACTCGCCCTCGGGCTTGTTCAGATGGAAGACGATGGTCCGCTCGTCGGGCGTCTCGATCGCGTCGAGGCCCTTCTTGTCCTTGTACGGGCCTTGGTAGTCGGCGGCCCCGACCAGCCAGTCCCGCAGGTAGGGGGCGCCGCCCGACAGCTCGGGGGCGAAGGAGCGCTCGATGCCGTACTTGATGTCGGCCGAGGTGATCGGGGTGCCGTCCTCGTACTTGAGGCCCTTCTTGAGGGTGTACGTCCACACCGTCGCTTCCTTGCTGGGGCGCCCGGTGTCGGTGGCGAGGTCGGGGACGACCTCGGTACCGGCGGCGCCGTCCTCGCGGTTGCGGGTGGTGAGCGTACGGAAGACCAGGGACGGGACGTTGCCGCCGCCGGAGGTGTACAGGCGGGCCGGGTCGAAGTCCTGCTGGGCGTTGGCGTTCAGGACCGTGAGGGTGCCGCCCTTGTGGGGCGTGGAGTCACCGCCGGCGCTCTTGGCATCGTTGTCCTCAGGCCCGCAGGCGACGGCGCCCGCTGCCAGGACCAGGCTGACGGATGCCGCGGCCACGCGGCGCGCTGTGACGGACGGTTGGCGCATCGGAATGACGACCTCTCGATGATGTCTCGGATCGCGAGACGAGATGACGAAGGGTGAGACGAAAGGGAGCAGACGTCTGCCCGGCGCCGGGTCGTCGAAGAAACCGTGGCCGAAGAAGCCGTGGCCGAAGGAACCGCGACAAGGTCACGGAGAGCAAGGGTCTTCGCGACGCGCGCCTGGGGCGGGCGTCAGCAACAGTGAATGTCGGCCACGCAGAGCGGGGTCACGCCGATGAGCGCCAGCTCGATGGCGGCGCGAACGGAGGCGGGACGGGGCGACATGCGCAGAAATATGTACGACTTTTCTGCGCATGTCAACGCGCGGTGCGGGCCCGCCCCTGTGATGCCCGTCAATTCCCGGGGTAGGCCCAGGGGTTGGGACGGCAGCGAATGCCGTCATGGTCGAGGAACTTGGTCTGCTGCTGCATGACCGGGGCGAGTTCGCCGTCCTTGTCGCAGGTGACGTGGTTGTAGCCGAGGCGGTGCCCGACCTCGTGGTTGATCAGCATCTGCCGGTAGGCGTGGATCTTGTCGCCGTACGTGGGCGAGCCCTGCGCCCACCGGTAGGCGTTGATCATCACGCGTTCGGTCGCGGCCGAGTCGCAGGAGACGTTGTCCACCGTGGTGTCCAGACCCGACTTGGCGCACCATTCGGCGGTCGTGCCGGGGCTGGCGAGTGTGATCACGAAGTCGGGATTGCCTGAGTAGACGCGCTCGAAGGTGTGCGCTCCGTTGTGGGCCCAGCTGCGCTGGTCGTTGAGCGTCTTCTGCACGGCCTCGGCGAAGAGCTCGCCGTCCAGCCCGAGTCCCTGCTCCACGTCCACGCGGTAGGTGTGCTTCTGCCCCGTACCGGGCGCCTTCGCGATTCCGGGGACGGCGTCGAACCTGCCCGAGCCCTTGAACTTGGCGCCGAGCGGGTACGTCCTGGCCATCCCCTCGTCGTACGAGAGCGGCTTCGCGTCGGAATCCGGACCGGAGGTCTGCCTGCCCCCGTGGGGCGCGGGGTCCCGGGCGTCGCGCGCCTGGTCGGTGGCGGACTGCGACTGCACGCCGGCACCGCCCTGGTCGTCGGCGACCTGGCCGGCGACGACGACGGCCAGCACGGTGGTGACGGCGGCGGCCGCGATCCCGGTGAAGGTACGGCCCTTGCCGCCCTTGACCGGCGCGGGCGCGCCGGTGGGCTCCGCGTCGTCGTGGTCGTCGTCGCGGCCGAGGCCGTAGTCGCGGTCGTAGTCGCCGAAGGGGGTGTCGGCCGGAGTGCCCGCGTCCCAGTCCGTGACGGAGGCGTAGGCGTCCGCCGCGTGCGCGGAGGCGGCCGTACGGGGCGCGAAGACGTCATCCCCCTCACCGAAGGCCTCGAGGTACTCCTGCCGGGGCCCGGGCACGGACGCCCGCCGCTGCCGCGGCATGGGAGCGGTGCCCCGGCCGTTCTCCCTCAACTCACCCCAGCCGCCGCCGGGTTCCCGCTGCTCGGGGTGGCCGCCCCGGGCATGGGGGAAGCCGTGCGCGGGGGTGCCGTCGGGCAGCCGCGGAACGCCGCGCCCCGGGACACCGTCGGAACGCCATCCGTCCGGCAGGCGCGGCATCCCGTACGGCGGCGTGCCGGAACCCGGCGCGGGCCCGGAACCCGGTGCGGGCCGCGGCCCCGGCGTACGGCGCGGGCCTGCGCCCGGCGGCGGCCAGCCGCCCTGTCCGGCGCCGGGCGGTGCCGTCCGGCCTCCCCGGCCCGGGTCGGACACCTGGCCCTGCCCTGGTCTCTCTCCCTGCGATCCGGCCCGGTCGTCCCGTACTGCGGTCGCGTCCGCGGTGTCGCCCTTGGCGACCGCCCCGCGGCGGCTGTGGCGTCCCACGTCGCGCCTCAGCCCCCCATGCTCTCGTCGGTGCTTTCTCTGTCGACGGCGCCGCCCCGGGCCCGCTCCGCACGCCGCGTGCCCAACTCTCCGGAATCGGCGAGGAGTTCACGAAACGCCAGAGCGACCGTCTCCGGGTACTCCATCATGGCCACGTGCCCCGCGTCCGGCAACGTCACCAGCCGCGAGTCGCGAAAGGCCCGGGCCGCCTTCTGGGCCATGCGGAAGCCGACCAGTTGGTCACGGCCACCGTAGACGAGGAGGGTCGGCGCGAGAACGCGCTCGGCCTGGCGCCACAGCCCCTGCTGGCCGCCCAGCGTGTACGCGTTGACGATCCCGCGCGCGGACCGCGCCATAGCGTCCCAGAAGTACGGCAGCCGCAGCCGCCGCTCCATCTCCTGCACGGCGTTGCGGAAACCTTCCGGCGTCACCCGCCCCGGATCCCCGTAACACAGCGCCATCACGCCGCGTACCCGCTGCTCCGCCGTCCAGGCGCGGGTGAGACGGGTGAAGAGCAGGGCGACACCGGGCACCGCCAGCAGCCCTGTGGGCACGGCGGAGCGCTGCACGCGGATTTCCGGCAGGGCGGGCGACACGAGCGTGAGCGTACGGACGAGATCGGGCCGTACCGCGGCGACACGGGTGGTGATGGCGCCACCGAGCGAGTTCCCGAACAGGTGGACGGGACCGCGCCCGGAGGCGTCGAGGTAGCGGATGACCGCGCGCGCGTGCCCCGTGACGGAGTAGTCGCCGTCGTCCGGCGGCGGGGAGTCGCCGAAGCCCGGCAGGTCGACGGCCTCGCTGTCGACGAATTCCTCCAGCAGCGGCATCAGCGCCGACCAGTTCTGCGAGGAACCGCCGAGCCCGTGCACATAAAGCGCGGGCGGCAGCCCCTCGCGCGCGGGTGGCCGTGAGCGCACCGTCAGCGTGACCCCGGGCAGCTCGACCGACCTCAGCCGCTCGCCCTCCGCGACCCTGACGCCCCCCACCTTCGGCAGCACATTGGCGGGCGGCACGAACGGCAGCTCGGTCGAAGACATGCGGCAATGTTACGAGACGATCACGCGGGGGCTCATGTGTTCGCCGTCACAAGAATCGGACAGGAGCAGTTCAGGGGGTGCGCACGGCGTCACGCCCCGGACGCGGATCGCATAGCGTCCGGATCGGGTGTCTCCTAGGCTCGTACAGAGGGCACCCGCGTGTGGCCCCTGCATCCTCAGGGACGTTCGTAGGAAGGGAGCCCAGCATGGCCGTAGACCCCACCGACCCCGAGACATTCGAGGCCGAGGACGCGCCGGAGGCGCAGGAGTACGACGTCGAGGCCCCCGAGGTCGACGCGGCCGAGCAGCACGCGGACCTCGCGCCGGACCGCGACGACCCGCTGACCGGCGTCGAGCCGGACCGCGCCAACGAGGCCGACCTGGTGGAGCAGGCACGGGTCGTCTCACTCGACGAGGACGACTACCGGTGACGCTCCCCACCGGGAGCGGCAAGCAGCGCTGTTGAACAGGAAAGGGGCTGCATTTTGCCCGCTCTGCCCCTGTTTGAAACCTTCGCAACCGCTTTCGCGACCGTCCGGTCCGTGAAATTCTGCGCTCTCACCGCGCACACCACGGTTACCGAAAAGTACGATGGCGACGCGGCCAGATCCGCACGTGGACGACTATGGGAGGCGGCGTGACAGCCATCGAGCAGACAGAGGCGGTTCGCCCGCGGGGTACACGCCTGCCGCGCCGTGCCCGACGCAACCAGCTCCTGGGAGCCGCCCAGGAGGTCTTCGTGGCCCAGGGCTATCACGCGGCGGCGATGGACGACATCGCCGAGCGCGCGGGCGTCAGCAAGCCGGTGCTCTACCAGCACTTCCCGGGCAAGCTCGACCTCTATCTCGCACTGCTCGACCAGCACTGCGAGTCGCTCATCCAGGCCGTGCGCCACGCGCTCGCCTCGACGACGGACAACAAGCAGCGCGTCCGGGCGACGATGGACGCGTACTTCGCGTACGTCGAGGACGACGGCGGCGCCTTCCGCCTGGTCTTCGAGTCGGACCTGACGAACGAGCCCGCCGTGCGCGAGCGGGTCGACAAGGTCACCAACGAGTGCGCGGAAGCGATCTGCGACGTCATCGCCGAGGACACCGGCCTGTCGCGCGCGGAGTCGATGCTGCTCGCCTCGGGCCTCGGCGGCCTGGCCCAGGTCGTCGCGCGGTCCTGGCTGCACAGCGACCGCAGTGTGCCCCGCGACCAGGCGGTGCAGCTGCTCACCTCGCTGGCGTGGCGCGGCATCGCGGGCTTCCCGCTGCACGGGACCGACCACCACTGAGGGCGCTTTGTTCCCGCCCGATGTTCGCTCGTGGCGTTCTCGGGCGGGAACTGAAGGTCCCCTCGCCGGGCTAATGTGTGCTGCGTACGGCGCGGAAGGTCGCGCACATCACTGACCGTCGGAGGGACATAGCCGTGGAGGTCAAGATCGGCGTGCAGCACGCGCCCCGCGAGATCGTTCTGGAGAGCGGTCAGAGTCCCGAGGAGGTCGAGCGCGTTGTGGCCGAGGCACTGGCCGGAAAGTCGCAGCTGCTGAGCCTCGTGGACGAACACGGCCGCAAGATCCTGGTCCCGGCCGACCGTCTCGCGTACGTCGAGATCGGCGAGCCGGCCCCGCGCAAGGTGGGCTTCGGCGCGCTGTAGGCGCGTGAGTGGAGCGGGGCGGGAC
>NZ_JBSHKH010000164.1:0-15918 GCF_053643595.1 Streptomyces sp. NPDC055506
AGATGTGCGTGCCAAGCCCCGCGTCTGCGGCGTGATCCAAACGACAGGCCCTAGGAGTGGGCTGGGGGCGGGCTAGGGGGCGTCCGGGTAGGTGATCACCAGCATGGTGACGCCGTCCCGGGAGGTCCAGGGGCCGTGCGGCATTCCGGGCGGGCGGCAGGCGTACATGCCCGCCGTGAAGGTCCGGTCGAGCGTCACGTCGTGCATCGCTCCCTCGACGAGATAGACCTCCTCCCAGAAGTCGTGGCGGGTCACACCGTCCGCCGAGGAGTCGGTGCCCGGCGCCCAGCGGACGAGCGCCGTACGGGATCCACGCCCGGGGTCGTCGGCCAGGACGCGCTCCTCGACACCCGGGGCGGCGCCGGCCGGGGCCCGCCACGGTCCGTCGGGGAGGTGGAACTCCAGCTCGGGCTTGCTCATCGCCACACCTCCGGGCGCCTGTTGGCCAGTACGGAGATCCGCTGCCGGACCGCCTCGACCTCGTCGATGTCCAGGTCCGCCACCAGCAGCTCGGGCTCGGCGCCCAGCGCGTGCCGTACGGTCCCGTCGGGTCCGACGACAAGGCTGTGGCCGATCCCCGTCGGGGCGGAACCCGGACCCGTGCCGGTGCCGGGGTCGGCCTGGTCCACGGCGGCGAGCCACACCGTCGCGTCCAGCGCCCGGGCCCGCGCCAGCAGCTCCCACTGCTCGCGCTTGCCCGGCCCCGCACCCCAGGACGCGGCCAGCAGGGTGGCGGCGGCACCGGCGTCGGCGTGCGCCCGGAACAGCTCAGGGAAGCGGATGTCGTAGCAGGTGGCCAGGCCCAGCCGTACGCCGTCCACGTCGATGACCGTCGGGGCCGAACCCGCGGCGACGGTGTCGGACTCACGGAAGCCGAAGGCGTCGTAGAGATGGATCTTGTCGTATGACGCCTCGACCCCGGGCCCGGTGGCGAGCAGGGTGTTGGCCACCCGGCCTCCTTCGGCCGGGGTGAACATGCCGGCCACGACGACCGTGCCGGTGTCGCGGGCGATCCGCCGCACGCCGTCGGCCCACGGTCCGTCCAGGGGCTCGGCGAGCGGTGCCAGGGGGGTGCCGAAGCAGGCCATCGACGCCTCGGGGAAGACGACGACACGGGCTCCGGCGTCCGCCGCCCGCCGGGTCCATTCCTCGATGAGCAGGAGGTTCTTGCCGGGGTCGGGGCCGGTGGTGAGCTGGCTCAGGGCGATCTGCACGGTGCGTCCTCCTCAGAGGCGGGTGGGGACGGTGTCCGACTTCGGCGCGGCGAGCGCGGCGTCCTCGTCGACGGCGGCCTCGGGGTCGCGCCCCAGCCAGACACCGACGAGGGAGACGCCCGAGGCGAGGGCGATGTACACGGCCAGCGGCGCCCAGGTGCCGTAGGCGCTCAGCAGGCTGGTGAACAGCAACGGGGCCACCGCGCCGCCGATGATCCCGGCCAGGGTGTAGGCCAGGGACGATCCGGTCGAGCGCAGCCGGGGCTCGAACTGCTCGGTGATGAAGGCGGCCTGCGGGCCGTACAGGCAACAGTGGATCACCAGGCCCACCACGACACCCGTGGCGAGCGGCAGCCAGGTGCCGCCGCCGATCATCGGGAAGAACACGAACGGCCACACCCCGGCGGCCACCGCGGCACCGCCGTACAGCAGACGGCGGTTCATCCGGTCGGACAGGGCGCCGGCCAGCGGCATCAGGAAGACCTGGATCGAGGAGCCGATGAGCACGGCCGCGAGGGCGGAGCCGCGTGACATGCCCAGTTCCTCGGTGGCGTACGTGAGGACGAAGACGGTGAACATGGCGTACAGCACGTCGGGGCCCACGCGGCACAGGATGGAGGCCAGCAGGGCGCGGGGCTGGGTGGTGAAGACCTCGCGGATGGGCGCCTCGGGGCGGGAGTGCTCGGCCTCCATCGCCTTGAACACCGGGGTCTCCTCGAGCTTCGCCCGGATCCACAGCCCGAAGCCGACGAGCACGCCGGAGAACAGGAACGCCACACGCCAGCCCCACGACTCGAACTGCGCCTCGGTGAGCAGCGCGCCGAGGGCGGCCAGGACGCCGTTGGCCAGCAGGTTTCCGGCGGGCGGCCCGACCTGGGCGGCGGAGGCGTAGAAGCCGCGCCGGCGTGGGTCCCCGAACTCGCTGGACAGCAGTACGGCACCGCCCCACTCACCGCCGACGCCGACGCCCTGCGCGAAGCGCAGCACGACCAGGGCGATCGGGGCGGCCACGCCGGCCGTCGCGTAGGTGGGCAGGACGCCGATCAGGAACGTCGCCGCGCCGATCAGGACCAGCGTGGCGATCAGCACCTTCTTGCGGCCGATCACATCACCGAGGCGGCCGAAGACGAAGCCGCCCAGCGGGCGTGACACATAGCCGACCGCATAGGTGGAGAACGCCAGGAGCGTGCCGGTGAGCGGGTCCTCCGAGGGGAAGAACAGGTCGCCGAAGACCAGGGCCGCCGCTGCGGAGTAGACGGCGAAGTCGTACCACTCCAGCGCGGTGCCGGTGAGGCTCGCGACGAAGGCCCGGCGGACGCCGGAGTGCCGATCTGACGCCTTGGCGTCGTCCTTCGTGTCGTCCTTCGGGGTGTCGGACATGGTTCCCATCCTTGCTCGGGGACTGCTCGGGGACTGCTCGGGGAGGCCGGGGGACATCGACCTTCCGGCATACTTCTTGTATACAGGTCGTATGCGCAAGCCCTGCGCGAGAAGTTAACCGCGGAGAAATCCCGACCCGCGAACCGCTACCCGATCTCTGGGAGTGCCCTCATGGCCGTGCTGACCTTCGAACTGCCCGACGGATCGACGCGCGAGGTCGACGTCGTCCAGGTCCTCAACGCCGGATACGCCGGCCGCAGCCAGGAGGACGTCGCCGCGCACGTCGCGGAACTCGCCGAGCTGGGCGTGCCCGGCCCGGCCGTGACGCCCGCCCTCTACCCCGTCTCCCCCTACCTCGCCCAGCAGACCGACCGGGTCCACGCGCAGCACGCGCGCACCTCCGGCGAGGCGGAGTGGGCGCTCGTCGTGGCGGACGGCGGGGAGCTGCTGCTGACCGCCGCCTGCGACCACACCGACCGCGACCTGGAGGTGCACGGCGTCGCCTGGAGCAAGAACGCCGGCCCCGACGTCCTCGCCCGCCGCGCCTGGCGCCTGGCCGACGTGGAGTCCCGCCTCGACGACCTCACCCTGCGCGCCTGGGTCACCCACGGCGACCAGCCGACGGAGATCCAGCACGGCACCCTCGCCGAGCTCCTCACCCCGGCCTACTGGGTAGACGTCCTGCGCTCACGCGACGCGCTCACGCCCGGCACCGTCCTGATCTCCGGCACCATCCCCATGACTCCCGGCGTCGACCAGTTCGCCGACGGCTGGAGCGTGGAACTGTCCGACCCCGTCACCGGAGACACCATCCGCCTCGACTACGACGTCCGGCCGATGCCGGCACCCATCGGCTGACGCCGGCCTCGCAGAACGAGGAGAACCGCGCTCGCATGACCCATTTCGGGCGAGCATATTGTGCGAGTTTCTAGGCTTCTGTCCAGAATTGGTTTTGCGACGCGTTCTCTCACGAAGGTGAAAAGATCATGCCGACGTATGTCACGTTGCTGAACTGGACCGATCAAGGGATCCGGAACTACAAGGACACGGCGAAGCGTGCCGAGGCCTTCGCGTCGGGGGTGCAGAAGCTCGGGGCGAAGCTGCTGACCATCTACTGGACCGTCGGTCCGTACGACCTCATGGCCGTCGTCGAGGCGCCCGACGATGAAACCGCCACCGCGGCTCTTCTGCAGCTCGGCGGGGTGGGCAACGTCCGCACCACGACCCTGCGGGCCTTCGGCCAGGAGGAGATGTCCCGCATCATCGCCAAGGCCGCCGGCTGAGACAGGTCGGGCCGGCGACGCGGGGACGTCCGCGCCCGAGGCCGCCAACTTCCGTGCCCAGCTGCCCGGGTCGGGGTCGGCGGCCGCGCGGGTATGCGGTCAGGCTCGGTTGAGACGTGCGGCGATTCCGTGACCGATCAGCAAATACATGACGGCCGGAAGGCCGTAGTTAAGGACGACGCGTAGGCCTTCTGTGTCCATGGTGAAAATGTCCTGCGACCACCAGGCCAGCAAATCCGCCGTTCCCCGCACGAACTCGACGAATACATTCGCCTGGTTCGCGTCGAGCAGGAACAGCAGGATCCAGAGACCGAGCAGACCCGCGGCGATGTCGGCGATCGTGCAGATCGTCAGGGCCGCGCGCCGGGCGCCGGCCTGCTGGCGTACGGGGCGCTCCGGGCCGGTGGGCTGGTTGTACGTCTGATATCCGGGAGCCGGGTCGATGTTACTCACAAGGAATCCGATCTGACGCGTTGTCCTGTCGGCACGCCCGCCCCGGACACCGAAATGCAATCCGGTTCGTCGCCCCGCTTCTCCTTATCCCTGCGTCCTGTGAGCCCTGCCGTGTTACACCCTCATCCACGATGACCCGGATATGACTTCCTGCTCCGCGGCGAGTGATCCATAAGAAATACGGGGTCGTGCTCCTCAACGCACCGGGAAGCCGCAGGAGTAGCCCCGCTCCTTGAGCCAGGGCAGGATCCGGCGCAGGGCCTCGACGGTCTGGGACCGTTCGCCGCCCGCGTCGTGGAAGAGGATCGTCGGCCCGTTCGGCAGCTCCCGCTCGACGGTGGCGACCATGGCGTCCGTGCCGGGCCGCTCGAAGTCCTTGGAGTCGACGTTCCAGCCCAGCGGGCGCATGCCCCGGGAGGCGGCCAGCTTGCGGCTGTAGGGGGTGAAGGCCCCGCCGGGCGCCCGGTAGTACATCGGCCGTACGCCCCCGGACGCCTTGGTGATCATGCGTTCGGCGTCGAGGATCTGCCGCGACTGGTAGGCCTCGGACTTCTTGTCCATGGTGGTGTCGTGCGACACCGAGTGGTCGCACAGCCGGTGCCCGGCCGCGACCACCTTCTTCACGAGGTCCGGGTGGGCCTGTGCCTGCGTCCCCACCATGCAGAACGTGGCCTTCACCCCGTACTCCCGCAGCACGTCGAGCACTTCAGGGGTCCACACGGGGTCGGGGCCGTCGTCGATGGTGATGTTGACGCCGCGCGGCCCCTTGTCCGAGGCGTGTGCGATGGACACCTCGACCGGCTTGACGTCACCGCCGGGCTCGGCCGACGCGCTCGCCTTCGGCGACGAGCCGTCCGTGGCACCGGCCTGCGCGGTCCACACCGACGCACCGGTGGCGAGCATCGTCACCCCGAGCGCCGCCCCGACCACCTTGCCGTACCAGCCCCGCCCGCCGCCGTGCCGTGCCATGTCCGCCCCGCTCTCCCGCAGTTCCTCGCCGATGCCCGGTCACCGTGCGACCAACTGGCATGACGAGAAGCGGCGGGCCCGGGATCCGTCCGTTACCGATCACGGACAATCTCGGGGGAGTCCGCGGACAACTCGGCGGCTGGGCTTCTGTGTGAAGCGGATGGGTCAGACCTGGCACTCGCGTTCCGAATCGTCACCGGGGCACGCCGACTGCGCGGGAGATGACGGTGTCGAAGGCGCGGTCGGGCAGGAGTCGGCGCAGGGTGATGAGGGGGCGGGCGCCGAATCCGGTGGCGTAGCGGGTCCTGGGGCGGCGGGCGGTGACGGCCTTGGCGATGGCGTCGGCGATGACGGTGGGCGGGGAGTTGCGGTTGGCGTTGGCCTCGGAGCGCAGGGACGTGGCGACGGCGGTGGCCTGGGCGGCGTAGGGGCCGCTGCCGGAGGACTTCTCCAGCTTGTCGGCGGCGATGCCGCCCCATTCGGTGGCGATGCCGCCGGGTTCGATGACGACGACGTCGACGCCGAAGGGCTTGGCTTCGAGGCGCAGGCAGTCGCTGAGGGCTTCGAGGGCGAACTTGGTGCCGTGGTACCAGCCGCCGAGCGGTGTGTGGATCTTGCCGCCCATCGAGGTGATGTTGACGACCGTGCCGGAGCGCTGGGCCCGCATGTGGGGCAGGACGAGCTGGGTCAGACGCAGGGCGCCGAAGACGTTGACCTCGAACTGGTAGCGGGCCTCGTCCATGGGGACGTCCTCGATGGCGCCGTAGGAGCCGTAGCCGGCGTTGTTGACCAGGACGTCGACGCGGCCGGTCTCGGCGGCGATGCGGTCGATGCCGGCGCGCATGGAGGCGTCGTCGGTGACGTCCATGGCCAACGGGCGGATGCCGCGGTCGACGAGCCGCTGCAGGCGGTCGGTGCGGCGGGCGGCCCCGTAGACGGTGTATCCGAGTTCCTGGAGCTTGAGGGCGGTGGCTTCGCCGATGCCGGAGGAGGCACCGGTGACGAGGGCGGTCTTGGTGGGCATGGCGGGGTCCTCACAACTAAGATGAACTTCGGTTCACCATCTATCCTGAACCGTGGTTCACCTTTACGCAAGGGGAAGGGCAGGGACATCGCAATGACCCAGGCCAGGGCGCCGCGCGCCGACGCGGTCCGCAATCGGAAGAAGATCCTCGGCGCCGCCGGTGAGCAGATCACCGCGCACGGGCCCGAGGTCGGGATGGACGAGATCGCCGCCGCGGCGGGCGTGGCCGTGGGCACCCTGTACCGACACTTCCCCACCAAGACCGACCTGGTCGCGGCCGTCGTCGCCGAGTTCGTCGCCCGGGTCGCCGACGACGCGCAGGCCGCACTCGAGCGGGTCACCGCCGGTACCCGAGCCCTGGACGAGCTGACCGCGTTCCTCGGCCGCGTGGTCGAGGCGTCCGTGACCGACCGCGCCGTCAAGGCGGCTGCCCAGGCCCTGGGCGCGGAACCCGGCGACCGGTCCACCGAGGAGCGCGCGAGCGCAGCCGTCGCCGCCCTCATCCAGGCAGGTCAGGCCGACGGGGACATCCACCCGGACGTCACCGTCAACGACATCTACCTGCTGTTCTCCACCGCCCCCACCGACCAGCCCCCCGCCGCCCGCGCCCGCTGGCTCACCCTCGTCATCCCGGGCCTGACCACCCGAGCCCGGCCTGCCGGCATCTGAGTGCGGATGCCCGTCGGCACGACGAGGCCGGGGTGTGCGGGCTGGGGCCATCAACAGGAGATCAACTCCGGCCCTGCGCTGGGAGTCTGTGCGGTGAGGGGTACCGAGCGCCAAGGAGGCCGCCTGCCGCACCTCGTCCGGCCTGAGGTCACGCCGGGACAACAACGAGCGCAGGACGAAGTCGGCCTCGTTGCTCACGGCGTGGACTTCGAGCCAGGTCAGGGTCGGGTGACGAGAATCGAACTCGCGCTCTCAGCTTGGGAAGCGACGGCGCTTGCGTGACCGCATGGCTGCTGACCTGGGCTGTTTCGTTGCACAGCTGCAGGAGTGAGGGTCTGGTGGCACCGCTGTTGACCGCGGTCGTCCGCTCTGAAGGGCACGCTATGGGCACGAGGTTCGAGCAGAGGTGCGGCCACTCTGGCATGCGCGGCCCACGCTGTGCGCGCGGAGGGCACAGTGGTGGCGAAGCTCTCGCGGGGCGCTGACACGCGGCGCACGCCCTGCTGCCCCGGCCGGACGTATGACCGATCGGGCGTCCTGCGTGTTCGAGCCGACCGGCCCGAACCACGTGATCAGCTGGAACCGAGACCGGAACCGTCGGGCGCGTCGTGCCCGGCACTGCGGCGGTACTCGGCGTTGATGCGCTGCGCTTCCTCGAGCTGGTCCTCAAGGATGACGATGCGGCAAGCAGCCTCGATCGGGGTGCCCCTGTCGACGAGCTCGCGGGCGCGCGCCGCGATCCGCAGTTGGTAGCGGGAGTACCGGCGGTGTCCGCCCTCTGAGCGCAGTGGAGTGATCAGACGGGCCTCACCGATGGCTCGGAGGAAGGCCGGGGTGGTCCCGAGCATCTCGGCGGCCCGCCCCATCGTGTATGCGGGGTAGTCGTCGTCGTCCAGACGACCACTGAGTGGAGTATCTGCTGTCATGTCACCTCGTTGTGCAACGCGTCGAGGGGCCCTGGTGCCGTACGGCACCAGGGCCCCTCGACGCGTTGCACAACGAGGTGACATGACAGCAGATACTCCACTCAGTGGTCGTCTGGACGACGACGACTACCCCGCATACACGATGGGGCGGGCCGCCGAGATGCTCGGGACCACCCCGGCCTTCCTCCGAGCCATCGGTGAGGCCCGTCTGATCACTCCACTGCGCTCAGAGGGCGGACACCGCCGGTACTCCCGCTACCAACTGCGGATCGCGGCGCGCGCCCGCGAGCTCGTCGACAGGGGCACCCCGATCGAGGCTGCTTGCCGCATCGTCATCCTTGAGGACCAGCTCGAGGAAGCGCAGCGCATCAACGCCGAGTACCGCCGCAGTGCCGGGCACGACGCGCCCGACGGTTCCGGTCTCGGTTCCAGCTGATCACGTGGTTCGGGCCGGTCGGCTCGAACACGCAGGACGCCCGATCGGTCATACGTCCGGCCGGGGCAGCAGGGCGTGCGCCGCGTGTCAGCGCCCCGCGAGAGCTTCGCCACCACTGTGCCCTCCGCGCGCACAGCGTGGGCCGCGCATGCCAGAGTGGCCGCACCTCTGCTCGAACCTCGTGCCCATAGCGTGCCCTTCAGAGCGGACGACCGCGGTCAACAGCGGTGCCACCAGACCCTCACTCCTGCAGCTGTGCAACGAAACAGCCCAGGTCAGCAGCCATGCGGTCACGCAAGCGCCGTCGCTTCCCAAGCTGAGAGCGCGAGTTCGATTCTCGTCACCCGACCCTGACCTGGCTCGAAGTCCACGCCGTGAGCAACGAGGCCGACTTCGTCCTGCGCTCGTTGTTGTCCCGGCGTGACCTCAGGCCGGACGAGGTGCGGCAGGCGGCCTCCTTGGCGCTCGGTACCCCTCACCGCACAGACTCCCAGCGCAGGGCCGGAGTTGATCTCCTGTTGATGGCCCCAGCCCGCACACCCCGGCCTCGTCGTGCCGACGGGCATCCGCACTCAGATGCCGGCAGGCCGGGCTCGGGTGGTCAGGCCCGGGATGACGAGGGTGAGCCAGCGGGCGCGGGCGGCGGGGGGCTGGTCGGTGGGGGCGGTGGAGAACAGCAGGTAGATGTCGTTGACGGTGACGTCCGGGTGGATGTCCCCGTCGGCCTGACCTGCCTGGATGAGGGCGGCGACGGCTGCGCTCGCGCGCTCCTCGGTGGACCGGTCGCCGGGTTCCGCGCCCAGGGCCTGGGCAGCCGCCTTGACGGCGCGGTCGGTCACGGACGCCTCGACCACGCGGCCGAGGAACGCGGTCAGCTCGTCCAGGGCTCGGGTACCGGCGGTGACCCGCTCGAGTGCGGCCTGCGCGTCGTCGGCGACCCGGGCGACGAACTCGGCGACGACGGCCGCGACCAGGTCGGTCTTGGTGGGGAAGTGTCGGTACAGGGTGCCCACGGCCACGCCCGCCGCGGCGGCGATCTCGTCCATCCCGACCTCGGGCCCGTGCGCGGTGATCTGCTCACCGGCGGCGCCGAGGATCTTCTTCCGATTGCGGACCGCGTCGGCGCGCGGCGCCCTGGCCTGGGTCATTGCGATGTCCCTGCCCTTCCCCTTGCGTAAAGGTGAACCACGGTTCAGGATAGATGGTGAACCGAAGTTCATCTTAGTTGTGAGGACCCCGCCATGCCCACCAAGACCGCCCTCGTCACCGGTGCCTCCTCCGGCATCGGCGAAGCCACCGCCCTCAAGCTCCAGGAACTCGGATACACCGTCTACGGGGCCGCCCGCCGCACCGACCGCCTGCAGCGGCTCGTCGACCGCGGCATCCGCCCGTTGGCCATGGACGTCACCGACGACGCCTCCATGCGCGCCGGCATCGACCGCATCGCCGCCGAGACCGGCCGCGTCGACGTCCTGGTCAACAACGCCGGCTACGGCTCCTACGGCGCCATCGAGGACGTCCCCATGGACGAGGCCCGCTACCAGTTCGAGGTCAACGTCTTCGGCGCCCTGCGTCTGACCCAGCTCGTCCTGCCCCACATGCGGGCCCAGCGCTCCGGCACGGTCGTCAACATCACCTCGATGGGCGGCAAGATCCACACACCGCTCGGCGGCTGGTACCACGGCACCAAGTTCGCCCTCGAAGCCCTCAGCGACTGCCTGCGCCTCGAAGCCAAGCCCTTCGGCGTCGACGTCGTCGTCATCGAACCCGGCGGCATCGCCACCGAATGGGGCGGCATCGCCGCCGACAAGCTGGAGAAGTCCTCCGGCAGCGGCCCCTACGCCGCCCAGGCCACCGCCGTCGCCACGTCCCTGCGCTCCGAGGCCAACGCCAACCGCAACTCCCCGCCCACCGTCATCGCCGACGCCATCGCCAAGGCCGTCACCGCCCGCCGCCCCAGGACCCGCTACGCCACCGGATTCGGCGCCCGCCCCCTCATCACCCTGCGCCGACTCCTGCCCGACCGCGCCTTCGACACCGTCATCTCCCGCGCAGTCGGCGTGCCCCGGTGACGATTCGGAACGCGAGTGCCAGGTCTGACCCATCCGCTTCACACAGAAGCCCAGCCGCCGAGTTGTCCGCGGACTCCCCCGAGATTGTCCGTGATCGGTAACGGACGGATCCCGGGCCCGCCGCTTCTCGTCATGCCAGTTGGTCGCACGGTGACCGGGCATCGGCGAGGAACTGCGGGAGAGCGGGGCGGACATGGCACGGCACGGCGGCGGGCGGGGCTGGTACGGCAAGGTGGTCGGGGCGGCGCTCGGGGTGACGATGCTCGCCACCGGTGCGTCGGTGTGGACCGCGCAGGCCGGTGCCACGGACGGCTCGTCGCCGAAGGCGAGCGCGTCGGCCGAGCCCGGCGGTGACGTCAAGCCGGTCGAGGTGTCCATCGCACACGCCTCGGACAAGGGGCCGCGCGGCGTCAACATCACCATCGACGACGGCCCCGACCCCGTGTGGACCCCTGAAGTGCTCGACGTGCTGCGGGAGTACGGGGTGAAGGCCACGTTCTGCATGGTGGGGACGCAGGCACAGGCCCACCCGGACCTCGTGAAGAAGGTGGTCGCGGCCGGGCACCGGCTGTGCGACCACTCGGTGTCGCACGACACCACCATGGACAAGAAGTCCGAGGCCTACCAGTCGCGGCAGATCCTCGACGCCGAACGCATGATCACCAAGGCGTCCGGGGGCGTACGGCCGATGTACTACCGGGCGCCCGGCGGGGCCTTCACCCCCTACAGCCGCAAGCTGGCCGCCTCCCGGGGCATGCGCCCGCTGGGCTGGAACGTCGACTCCAAGGACTTCGAGCGGCCCGGCACGGACGCCATGGTCGCCACCGTCGAGCGGGAGCTGCCGAACGGGCCGACGATCCTCTTCCACGACGCGGGCGGCGAACGGTCCCAGACCGTCGAGGCCCTGCGCCGGATCCTGCCCTGGCTCAAGGAGCGGGGCTACTCCTGCGGCTTCCCGGTGCGTTGAGGAGCACGACCCCGTATTTCTTATGGATCACTCGCCGCGGAGCAGGAAGTCATATCCGGGTCATCGTGGATGAGGGTGTAACACGGCAGGGCTCACAGGACGCAGGGATAAGGAGAAGCGGGGCGACGAACCGGATTGCATTTCGGTGTCCGGGGCGGGCGTGCCGACAGGACAACGCGTCAGATCGGATTCCTTGTGAGTAACATCGACCCGGCTCCCGGATATCAGACGTACAACCAGCCCACCGGCCCGGAGCGCCCCGTACGCCAGCAGGCCGGCGCCCGGCGCGCGGCCCTGACGATCTGCACGATCGCCGACATCGCCGCGGGTCTGCTCGGTCTCTGGATCCTGCTGTTCCTGCTCGACGCGAACCAGGCGAATGTATTCGTCGAGTTCGTGCGGGGAACGGCGGATTTGCTGGCCTGGTGGTCGCAGGACATTTTCACCATGGACACAGAAGGCCTACGCGTCGTCCTTAACTACGGCCTTCCGGCCGTCATGTATTTGCTGATCGGTCACGGAATCGCCGCACGTCTCAACCGAGCCTGACCGCATACCCGCGCGGCCGCCGACCCCGACCCGGGCAGCTGGGCACGGAAGTTGGCGGCCTCGGGCGCGGACGTCCCCGCGTCGCCGGCCCGACCTGTCTCAGCCGGCGGCCTTGGCGATGATGCGGGACATCTCCTCCTGGCCGAAGGCCCGCAGGGTCGTGGTGCGGACGTTGCCCACCCCGCCGAGCTGCAGAAGAGCCGCGGTGGCGGTTTCATCGTCGGGCGCCTCGACGACGGCCATGAGGTCGTACGGACCGACGGTCCAGTAGATGGTCAGCAGCTTCGCCCCGAGCTTCTGCACCCCCGACGCGAAGGCCTCGGCACGCTTCGCCGTGTCCTTGTAGTTCCGGATCCCTTGATCGGTCCAGTTCAGCAACGTGACATACGTCGGCATGATCTTTTCACCTTCGTGAGAGAACGCGTCGCAAAACCAATTCTGGACAGAAGCCTAGAAACTCGCACAATATGCTCGCCCGAAATGGGTCATGCGAGCGCGGTTCTCCTCGTTCTGCGAGGCCGGCGTCAGCCGATGGGTGCCGGCATCGGCCGGACGTCGTAGTCGAGGCGGATGGTGTCTCCGGTGACGGGGTCGGACAGTTCCACGCTCCAGCCGTCGGCGAACTGGTCGACGCCGGGAGTCATGGGGATGGTGCCGGAGATCAGGACGGTGCCGGGCGTGAGCGCGTCGCGTGAGCGCAGGACGTCTACCCAGTAGGCCGGGGTGAGGAGCTCGGCGAGGGTGCCGTGCTGGATCTCCGTCGGCTGGTCGCCGTGGGTGACCCAGGCGCGCAGGGTGAGGTCGTCGAGGCGGGACTCCACGTCGGCCAGGCGCCAGGCGCGGCGGGCGAGGACGTCGGGGCCGGCGTTCTTGCTCCAGGCGACGCCGTGCACCTCCAGGTCGCGGTCGGTGTGGTCGCAGGCGGCGGTCAGCAGCAGCTCCCCGCCGTCCGCCACGACGAGCGCCCACTCCGCCTCGCCGGAGGTGCGCGCGTGCTGCGCGTGGACCCGGTCGGTCTGCTGGGCGAGGTAGGGGGAGACGGGGTAGAGGGCGGGCGTCACGGCCGGGCCGGGCACGCCCAGCTCGGCGAGTTCCGCGACGTGCGCGGCGACGTCCTCCTGGCTGCGGCCGGCGTATCCGGCGTTGAGGACCTGGACGACGTCGACCTCGCGCGTCGATCCGTCGGGCAGTTCGAAGGTCAGCACGGCCATGAGGGCACTCCCAGAGATCGGGTAGCGGTTCGCGGGTCGGGATTTCTCCGCGGTTAACTTCTCGCGCAGGGCTTGCGCATACGACCTGTATACAAGAAGTATGCCGGAAGGTCGATGTCCCCCGGCCTCCCCGAGCAGTCCCCGAGCAGTCCCCGAGCAAGGATGGGAACCATGTCCGACACCCCGAAGGACGACACGAAGGACGACGCCAAGGCGTCAGATCGGCACTCCGGCGTCCGCCGGGCCTTCGTCGCGAGCCTCACCGGCACCGCGCTGGAGTGGTACGACTTCGCCGTCTACTCCGCAGCGGCGGCCCTGGTCTTCGGCGACCTGTTCTTCCCCTCGGAGGACCCGCTCACCGGCACGCTCCTGGCGTTCTCCACCTATGCGGTCGGCTATGTGTCACGCCCGCTGGGCGGCTTCGTCTTCGGCCGCCTCGGTGATGTGATCGGCCGCAAGAAGGTGCTGATCGCCACGCTGGTCCTGATCGGCGCGGCGACGTTCCTGATCGGCGTCCTGCCCACCTACGCGACGGCCGGCGTGGCCGCCCCGATCGCCCTGGTCGTGCTGCGCTTCGCGCAGGGCGTCGGCGTCGGCGGTGAGTGGGGCGGTGCCGTACTGCTGTCCAGCGAGTTCGGGGACCCACGCCGGCGCGGCTTCTACGCCTCCGCCGCCCAGGTCGGGCCGCCCGCCGGAAACCTGCTGGCCAACGGCGTCCTGGCCGCCCTCGGCGCGCTGCTCACCGAGGCGCAGTTCGAGTCGTGGGGCTGGCGTGTGGCGTTCCTGTTCTCCGGCGTGCTCGTCGGCTTCGGGCTGTGGATCCGGGCGAAGCTCGAGGAGACCCCGGTGTTCAAGGCGATGGAGGCCGAGCACTCCCGCCCCGAGGCGCCCATCCGCGAGGTCTTCACCACCCAGCCCCGCGCCCTGCTGGCCTCCATCCTGTGCCGCGTGGGCCCCGACGTGCTGTACGCCATGTTCACCGTCTTCGTCCTCACGTACGCCACCGAGGAACTGGGCATGTCACGCGGCTCCGCCCTCGCGGCCGTGCTCATCGGCTCCTCGATCCAGGTCTTCCTGATGCCGCTGGCCGGCGCCCTGTCCGACCGGATGAACCGCCGTCTGCTGTACGGCGGTGCCGCGGTGGCCGCCGGGGTGTGGCCGTTCGTGTTCTTCCCGATGATCGGCGGCGGCACCTGGCTGCCGCTCGCCACGGGTGTCGTGGTGGGCCTGGTGATCCACTGTTGCCTGTACGGCCCGCAGGCCGCCTTCATCACCGAGCAGTTCGAGCCCCGGCTGCGCTCGACCGGATCGTCCCTGGCCTACACCCTGGCCGGGATCATCGGCGGCGCGGTGGCCCCGTTGCTGTTCACCAGCCTGCTGAGCGCCTACGGCACCTGGGCGCCGCTGGCCGTGTACATCGCCCTCGCCTCGGGCGTCTCCCTCGTCGGTGTCTGGCTGGGGCGCGACCCCGAGGCCGCCGTCGACGAGGACGCCGCGCTCGCCGCGCCGAAGTCGGACACCGTCCCCACCCGCCTCTGAGGAGGACGCACCGTGCAGATCGCCCTGAGCCAGCTCACCACCGGCCCCGACCCCGGCAAGAACCTCCTGCTCATCGAGGAATGGACCCGGCGGGCGGCGGACGCCGGAGCCCGTGTCGTCGTCTTCCCCGAGGCGTCGATGGCCTGCTTCGGCACCCCCCTGGCACCGCTCGCCGAGCCCCTGGACGGACCGTGGGCCGACGGCGTGCGGCGGATCGCCCGCGACACCGGCACGGTCGTCGTGGCCGGCATGTTCACCCCGGCCGAAGGAGGCCGGGTGGCCAACACCCTGCTCGCCACCGGGCCCGGGGTCGAGGCGTCATACGACAAGATCCATCTCTACGACGCCTTCGGCTTCCGTGAGTCCGACACCGTCGCCGCGGGTTCGGCCCCGACGGTCATCGACGTGGACGGCGTACGGCTGGGCCTGGCCACCTGCTACGACATCCGCTTCCCTGAGCTGTTCCGGGCGCACGCCGACGCCGGTGCCGCCGCCACCCTGCTGGCCGCGTCCTGGGGTGCGGGGCCGGGCAAGCGCGAGCAGTGGGAGCTGCTGGCGCGGGCCCGGGCGCTGGACGCGACGGTGTGGCTCGCCGCCGTGGACCAGGCCGACCCCGGCACCGGCACGGGTCCGGGTTCCGCCCCGACGGGGATCGGCCACAGCCTTGTCGTCGGACCCGACGGGACCGTACGGCACGCGCTGGGCGCCGAGCCCGAGCTGCTGGTGGCGGACCTGGACATCGACGAGGTCGAGGCGGTCCGGCAGCGGATCTCCGTACTGGCCAACAGGCGCCCGGAGGTGTGGCGATGAGCAAGCCCGAGCTGGAGTTCCACCTCCCCGACGGACCGTGGCGGGCCCCGGCCGGCGCCGCCCCGGGTGTCGAGGAGCGCGTCCTGGCCGACGACCCCGGGCGTGGATCCCGTACGGCGCTCGTCCGCTGGGCGCCGGGCACCGACTCCTCGGCGGACGGTGTGACCCGCCACGACTTCTGGGAGGAGGTCTATCTCGTCGAGGGAGCGATGCACGACGTGACGCTCGACCGGACCTTCACGGCGGGCATGTACGCCTGCCGCCCGCCCGGAATGCCGCACGGCCCCTGGACCTCCCGGGACGGCGTCACCATGCTGGTGATCACCTACCCGGACGCCCCCTAGCCCGCCCCCAGCCCACTCCTAGGGCCTGTCGTTTGGATCACGCCGCAGACGCGGGGCTTGGCACGCACATCT
>NZ_JBSHKH010000165.1:0-15766 GCF_053643595.1 Streptomyces sp. NPDC055506
GTGACCTGCTGGATGACCAGGCCGAGCAGGACGTAGTTGGTGTTGGAGTAAGAGAAGCGGCCGGGTGCGGCCGGGGGGTGGGTGAGTGCGATGCGTACGGCCTGACGGGGTGTGACGGGTGCCCTTCCGTCGGTGTTCGCGGTGAAGTCGGACAGGCCGCTGGTGTGGGTGAGCAGGGAGCGCAAGGTCAGCGCGCGGCCGTCGTTGCCCGCTCCCCGCACCAGGCCGGGCAGGTGCCGCTCCACGGTGTCGGACAGTGACAGCCGGTGCTCGGCGGCCAGTTGCAGCACGACCGTCGCGATGAACGTCTTTGTGATGCTGCCGGCGCGGAAATGGTCCGACCGGGCGATTCCGGGACCGGCGTGGGCATAGCGGGTGGTGCCTCCCTCCTGGGCCAGCAGGGCCGCGGCGGGGGCTCCGCCCCGGGTCGTGAGCAGCGACAGCACCGCGTCCGCGGGCGAGGCGGGGAGCGCCGAGGAGTCGGCCGGGGGCAGGCCGAGGAGGGCGACGGCCGCGGGCAGGGCCAGCAGTGTCCGAATCGGCGGCATGCGGGCTCCTCCCTCGTCAGGGCCCATCATGCAAGGCGGCGCGGGGCGCGGGGCACCCGGGTTCCGGGTGGCCGGGCCCGGCGCCCCGTGCCCAGGGGCCCCCTGGGCACGGGGCACTTGTCGGGTGAGAGACAATGGAGGCTCTGTCAGGGCGGGTTGTATGAGGGGACGCATGTCGGAGGCGGAGCGGGCGGGCACATCCCGTCAGGACACTCGTCAGGACAACAGGGAGCGTCTCCTGGCGGGGCGCTACCGGCTGGGCGAGGTGCTCGGCCGCGGCGGCATGGGCACGGTGTGGCGCGCCGAGGACGAGACGCTGGGGCGGACGGTCGCCGTCAAGGAGCTGCGGTTCCCGACCAACATCGACCAGGAGGAGAAGCGGCGGCTGATCACGCGGACGCTGCGCGAGGCCAAGGCCATCGCGCGGATCCGCAACAACAGCGCCGTGACCGTCTTCGACGTCGTCCAGGAGGACGACCGGCCCTGGATCGTGATGGAGCTCGTCGAGGGCAAGTCGCTCGCCGAGGTCATCCGGGAGGACGGCCTCCTGGAGCCGAAGCGGGCCGCTGAGGTCGGGCTCGCCGTGCTCGACGTGCTGCGGTCCGCGCACCGCGAGGGCATCCTGCACCGCGACGTGAAGCCGTCGAACGTGCTGATCTCCGACGACGGCCGGGTCGTGCTCACCGACTTCGGCATCGCCCAGGTCGAGGGCGACCCGTCCATTACCTCGACCGGCATGCTCGTCGGCGCGCCCTCTTACATCTCCCCGGAGCGGGCGCGCGGCCACAAGCCGGGCCCGGCCGCCGACCTGTGGTCGCTCGGCGGTCTGCTGTACGCGTCGGTGGAGGGAACGCCGCCGTACGACAAGGGGTCGGCCATAGCGACTCTCACCGCGGTGATGACCGAGCCGCTGGAGGAGCCGAAGAACGCGGGCCCGCTGACGGAGGTCATCCACGGGCTGCTCACCAAGGACCCGGCCAAGCGGCTCGACGACGCGGGCGCCCGGGCGATGCTGAACTCCGTCATCCACGCGCCGGAGAAGACCGAGCCGGAGCCGCTGGACGCCACGAAGGTCGTGCCGCTGCCGAAGCAGCCGGACAAGGCCTCCCGCAAGGGTGGTCCGGCGGGTGCCGGGAGCAAGCGGGGTGAGGAGGCCGGGGAGCGGCTGCGCGGGGCGCTGCGCTCCGTGCGCAAGGCCGCGGCCGGACCGGCCGCGGCGTCGGCCGCGACCCCCGCCAAGTCCGAGGACGACAAGGCCGCTTCCGGCTCCAAGGCCGCTTCCGGACCCAAGGACGAGGCGGCCGCCCGGGGCGCAAGCCCGTCTGCGGCGAAGTCGGGTCCGAAGCAGACCTCGGGTGCGGCGGCCTCCGGGGCCGGTGAGCGGGCCGCGCAGGACGCGAAGGCGACCTCCGAAGGGCGGAGTTCGGGGTGGCCCGTCATGCCGCCTCCGGACCTGCCGCCGCGGCAGGTGCCCCGGGCGCCGCTCACCGACGTGGTGTCGCGGCGGACCCTGATGATCATCGCCGTGGTCGTGGTGCTCGCCGTGCTCGGCACGGTGCTCACCATCGCGTTCAGCGGGGACGACAAGGGCGCGAAGGGAGCCGGGGGCGAGAGCGGCGGCAAGACCGTCGCCACCGCGTCGGGCAGCGCCGACACCAAGGGCGACGAGAAGGGCGGCACGAGCCCGGACAACACGGCGACGCAGCCCGCGCCGTCGGGGCCCGCCTCGAACACCGAGACGAGTGGCGGTGCGAGCGGATCGGCCGGCGACGGGGAGGACGGGTCCGCCGGAAAGGGCACCGCGGCGGAGTCGACCCACCAGGGGAACCAGGGGTACTCGATCGGCCTGCCGAAGGGGTGGAAGTTCCAGTCCACGGGCTCCGCCGGCGACCGGTTCACCGGGCCCGACGGGCAGAAGCTGCTCGTCGCCTGGACGTCCACGCCCAAGGGCGACCCGGTGGCGGACTGGAAGAGCCAGGAGCGCTACATGCAGCGCGCGGAGTACAAGAAGATCCGAATAGAGAAGGTGGACTACCGCGGCTGGAACACGGCCGACTGGGAGTTCACCTACCGGGAGAGCGGCACCAAGTACCGGACGATCGACCGCGGCTTCGTCGTCGACGACTCCCAGGGCTACGCGCTGATGTACACGGCGAAGGCGGCCGGCTGGGACGGTGAGTCGCGCAAGGAGACTTGGCGGACGCTGACCAAGACCTTCGAACCCAAGTCCTGAGCATGAGCGTCCCCGGGTTTGGGGAGGCAGATCTGGCATCCTCACATTGCGGGTTGCCTGCGGCACGTATCGTAAATATTTGCGGTCCGTGCGCAGCCGGAACGGACCGTGGGGCGAACGGATGTGACCGACCGGGCTGACGGGGGAGGCAACGTGGACGACTATGCGGGCCGGGTACTCGCCGACCGCTACCGCCTGCCGCTGCCGCCGTCCGACGAGTACGAACTCACCGAGACCCGGGCCTTCGACACCTACAGCGGACAGGAAGTCCTCGTCAGGCAGGTGCCGTTGCCCGAGGTGGTCGAGGCCGAGGTCCTCGACGCGGAGGGGCTGCCCGACGGCTTCACCGCGCGTGACGGTGGTGCGCGGCGCTCCGGTGCGCGTCCGGGCCCCCGGCGGCCCGCGGACCCGGTGGTACGGCGCGCGGTCGACGCCGCCCAGGCCGCCGCGGCCATTCCCGACCATCCACGGCTCGACCAGGTCTTCGACGTGTTCGCCGAGGGCGGTTCGCTGTGGATCGTCAGCGAGCTGGTGGCCGCGCGTCCGCTGGCGGCGCTGCTCGCCGAGAAGCCGCTGACGCCGTACCGGGCGGCCGAGGTCGCCTCCGACGTTCTCATGGCGCTGCGGGTGCTGCACGCCCACGGCTGGGTGCACCGGAACGTCACCGCGCGGACGGTGCTCGTCTGCGACGACGGCCGGGTGATGCTGACCGGTCTCGCGGTGGGCGCGGCGGAGGAGGCACTGTGCGGGTACGACCCGGTTCCGGCCGCCGAAGAGCCTGAGCGGGGGCCGGCCCACGAGGGCGGTGCCGGGCCGGTCAACGGCGTCGGAGGCCCGGGTGGCGGCGCCCCGGCCGGCCTCGGTGGCGCGGCCGATCCCGAGGCCGCGCGACGAGCCGCCATAGAGGCACGGGAGGCCAGGGGACTGCCCGCGGCCGGGGGTGACACGCCGGGCGGTGGCCCGGCCGTGCCCGCCCGCAGGAGCGTGGACGACAGCGGTGACCCACGGGCCGCCCGGGCCGGGGCCATCGCGGCCTACCGGGCGGGTGCCCGGGCCGCCGCACGGGTCCAGGAGGCGCAGGAGGGCGGCCGGGCCGCCCTGCCCGGTGCCCGGTCCGCCCCGGGCGGAGGGCCCACGCCCCATGGCAACGGCTCGGCGCAGTCGCCGTACATCCCCGGGCAGGGCCCGGCACCCGGTGCGGGCCCGCCGGGCCGGATAGCCGACCCCTATGGCGTGGGCGGCGCCCCCCGGACGACCGCCTGGCACGGTGCCACGCCCCGGGGCGGAACCGGCGGCGCTTCCTTGCCGCAGGGGCCGGAGCAGGCGGCTCTCCCACCGGCTTCGGACCCCGCCGCCCAGGGCTCGCCCGCCCGGTGGGACGAACTGGTCGCCGAGACCCCCGCACCCCGGCGCGGCCCGGCCACGGCCCTGGCAGCCGAGCGGGCACGGCAGGCGCGGATGGCCGTCGTGGGCCCCGTGACGGAGCGCTGGGCGCCCGAGCAGGCCGGACCCGTGCACGAGAACTGGCAGCTGGCCGCCCCGATCGGTCCCGCGACCGACCTGTGGGCGCTCGGCGCGCTGCTCTTCCGCGCCGTACAGGGGCATGCGCCCTACCCGGAGGAGTCGACGGTCGAGCTGGTGCAGATGGTCTGCGCCGAACCGCCCGCCTACGCCGAGGAGTGCGGACCGCTCCGGCCGGTGGTGGAGTCGCTGCTGCGTCAGGACCCGACCGAGCGCCTCGACTTCGAGGAACTGCGCGGCTGGCTGCGCTCGCTCGTACGCTCCGCGCCCGAGCCGGAGGCCGGGGTGCACGTCGTCGCGGCGCCGCCCGCCGACGCGAGCCGGCTGCCCGTCGTACGCCGCCGGGGCGAGCTCGTGCGCAGGCGGAAGGCCGGGCTGCCCGCGCACCACGGGCGGCACAAACGGGCCAAGCGCGAGTCCCGGTCGCCGAACCGCCTCGGCCGCACCCTGCTCCTGCTGGTCCTGCTCGTGATGGCCGCCGCGATCGCCTACGCCATGCTCTTCATGCCCAAGTCGAAGACCGACGGCGCGGACGGCACGGGCGGCACGGACCGTGCCGGTTCCGCCGGTGAGGTCAGCCAGGCGCCCGAGCCGGACGCCAGCAGCGAGCCCCGGCCCGACCAGACGTCGCCCGAGCCGGAGAAGAGCCCGTCGACGTCGGCCGGTTCCGCGGAGACACAGACCTCGGGCCCCGATGTCGCCGACGGTTTCACCCTGCGCAAGGACTCCGCCGGGTTCCAGGTCGCCGTGGCCAAGGGCTGGGACCACACCCCGCGCAACGGCAGCGGCCAGGTCGTCTACGCGAAGGGCGACTTCGAGCTCATCGTCGTACCGGGCCGGGACAGCGCAACGGAGTTCGGCAGTGACCCGATGGCCTACCAGCGGGAGAGGGAGCGCGAGTTGCAGCCGTACCGCGACTCCAGCTGGGCCACCTCCACCGGGCTGAAGACGATCGAGGTGGGCGGACGGACCATGGCCGAGGGGCAGTTCACCTGGACCGGCGGCGACGGGGGCGAGCTGTATGTGCGCAACCTCGCGATGCTGGTCGACGGTCGGTACCACGTGGTCCAGGTGCGTGGGCCGGAGGCCGAGCGGGACGAGGTGACGCGGCTGTACGAGCAGGCGGCGGCGACCTACAAGGCGACGGGCTGAGGGCCCGGCGCGCCGCCTGTACGCGGTAGTTCAACCTCTGGTTGCCTCGCGTCCCGACAGGCGACAACCGTCACAGTGCGGTCACCGTGGTACCCCGCTTGTTCCCTGGGGAGGGGCGGGTCCTTACGCTGACCCTGTCAAGACCATTGCGGGGCAACGTGAATCAGATGCAGGGCCAGCTCGTCGCGGGCCGCTACCGGCTCGCCGACTCCATCGGCAGCGGCGGCATGGGCCGGGTGTGGCGCGCCCACGACGAGGTGCTGCACCGGTCCGTCGCCATCAAGGAGTTGACGGCAGCCCTCTACGTCTCCGAGAGCGAACAGGCCATCCTCCTGGCGCGCACCCGGGCGGAGGCGCGGGCCGCCGCGCGGATCAACCACTCGGCGGTCGTCACGGTGCACGACGTGCTGGAGCACGACGGCCGCCCGTGGATCGTGATGGAGCTGGTCGAGGGCCGCTCGCTGGCCGACGCCGTCAAGGAGGAGGGACGCGTCGAGCCGCGCGAGGCGGCACGCGTCGGCCTCTGGGTGCTGCGGGCCCTGCGCGCCGCGCACACCGCCGGTGTCCTGCACCGCGACGTCAAGCCGGGCAACGTCCTGCTCGGCCGTGACGGACGCGTCCTGCTCACCGACTTCGGCATCGCCCAGATCGAGGGCGACACGACCATCACGCGGACCGGCGAGGTCGTCGGCTCCGTCGACTACCTGGCGCCCGAGCGGGTGCGCGGCCACGACCCGGGCCCGTCCTCCGACCTGTGGGCGCTCGCCGCGACGCTCTACACGGCGGTGGAGGGCCGGTCGCCGTTCCGCCGCACCACCCCGCTGACCACCATGCAGGCGGTGGTCGAGGAAGAGGCCGCCCAGCTGCAGCACGCCGGTCCGCTCGGGCCCGTCATCACCGCCCTGCTGCGCAAGGATCCGGCCACCCGGCCCGACGCGTCCGAGGCCGAGCGGATGCTCGCCGAGGCGGCGGAGGGGCGGCGGCCGAACGGGGCACAGGCGTACGTCCCGACGCAGTACGGGGGGACGCCGTACCGGGACGTCCACAGCGGCATGGGCACGGCGGGCACGGGCACGACCGGCCCGGGCCTGTCCGGCACCGGCTCCGGGTCGCACACCCGGACGCCGCTCCCGCCGTTGGCCGGCACCCCCGCGGGCGGTGCCCCGGCACCCGGGACGCCGGTGTCCGGGACCCCCGTCGCGGGCCATCCGACGACCGGTGCCACCACGGTCGGTCCGACGGCGACGGGCCCGCAGGGGCCCGGGGCGCAGCAGACCGGTTCGGGCCGGCGCCGCCGGCTGCGTACGCTCGCCCTCGTCGTCGCGCTCGCGGCCATCATCGGCGGGACCACCGCCGTGGTGCTGCAGCAGTGGAACGAGGGCCGCCAGACGCCAGGGGGCGCCTCCGTCTCGGCGGGTACCACGAGCACGCCGCAGCCCGGGGGAGTTCCCGACAGCTGGGTCCGCCACGACGACCCCGCGGGTTTCAGCCTCTCGCTGCCCAAGGGCTGGAAGCGCAAGCCCTTCGGTCCGCAGGGCGAGCTCAAGCAGATCGACTACACGCCGGACGGCGGACGGCACTTCGTGCGCATCGCCGTCGACACCTCCCCGGACTTCGCCGACCCGTACGCGCACCAGCTCGACCTGGAGCAGCAGATCAAGGATCTGGTCGACTACAAGCGGATCGCGCTGGAGCGCAACGTCTACCGTGACCGGGGCGGCGCCCTGTGGGAGTACACCTGGACCGCGCGGGCGAAGGACACCCCGTTCCCCGGCCCGCGCCGCGCCATCGAGGAGACGTACGTCGCCCGCGACGGCACCGAGTACGCGCTCTACATGTCGTCGCCCGCGCAGGACTGGGCGAAGGCGCGCAAGCAGTTCACGTCGCTGCTCCAGGGCTGGCAGGAGAAGACCTCCTGACGCAGAGGCCTGTCGGGGCAGAGCCCCGCTGACGCGGGGCCGTCTGTTTCGGCCACCCGTGAGCGCCGCCCCGGAGCCGGTCCGTCCGGTGGGGCATGATTGCCGCATGGGGACCGAGGGGCACAACACGCGTGTCATCGCGGGCCGCTACCGGTTCGAGGAGAGACTCGGGCGCGGTGGCATGGGCGTGGTGTGGCGGGCGACCGACCAGCTGCTCGGCCGGGGCGTGGCCGTCAAGGAGCTCCCCTACGACGAGACGCTCTCCGCGGCGGAGGCGCGCCGGCAGCGGGACCGTACGCTGCGCGAGGCCCGGGCCGTCGCCCAGCTGAGCCATCCGCACATCATCGTCGTGCACGATGTCGTCGAGGACGACGAACGCCCTTACATCGTCATGGAACTGATCGAGGGCGGCTCGCTCGCCGACCGGGTCGCCGCCCGGGGCCCGGTCGACGCCGCCGAGGCCGCACGCATCGGCATAGACCTGCTCGGCGCCTTGCGCGCGGCGCACGCGGCCGGGGTCCTGCACCGGGACCTCAAGCCAGCGAACGTCCTGCTGGAGGCCGGGACCGACCGGGTCGTCCTCACCGACTTCGGCATCGCCCAGGTCGCGGGCGCCCCCACCCTCACCGAGAACAACTCCTTCGTCGGCTCGCCCGAGTACACCGCGCCCGAGCGGATGTCGGGGGCCAGGACCGGGCCCGAGTCCGACCTGTGGTCGCTGGGCGCGCTGCTGTGCGCGGCCCTCAGCGGTGAGTCGCCGTTCCGCCGCGACTCGTTGGGCGGCATCCTGCACGCGGTCGTCGCCGCCGAGATCCGGCCACCCGCGCAGGCCGGGCCGCTCCTGCCCGTCGTACAGGGCCTGCTCGAACGCGATCCCGACCGGCGGCTGGACGCGGACCGGGCGGAGCGGATGCTGCGGGCCTTTCGCGACACGGGCCGGACGCCGGAGGCGCCGCCGCCCGGGTATGTGCCGACGGTACGGGACACACCGGGCGGACGGCCGGCGGGCACAGCGCAGGAGGCCGCCGAACAGCAGCCGTTGATGCCGCCGGCGGGCATGCCCGCACCGGGCCGGCTCGCCGAACAGCTGATGCGGCAGCCCACCCGGAGAGTGCTCGTGGCCGCGCTGCTGGTCGCCGCGATGGCGGGGGCCGGAGTGTCGGCGGCGGCGCTGCTCATGGACGAGGGCGGCGAGCCGGGAGGAGGCTCCACACCGACGAGTTCGGCTCCCGAGACGCCCACGACCCGCCCCTCGTCCCCGAGCGCCCCCGCACCCACGACCACCCCTGTCGGCTCTCCTACCGGCACAAACGGGAGATAAGTCCTCGGCCAGGGTCACGGGTCTGTGACCGGTTCGCGGCATTGGTGGATACGTAAGCGCTTGGCGCGATATGGATGACCCCATGAGCAGCGACGGGGGATCCAGATCCGGGGCCGAAGAGCCGACAAGTTTCGTTCTGCAACCGCCCAACCCATCGGCGCCGGTACCGGGCAACCCGTACGCGACGCCCACCCAGGTCGTGCCGCCCCGCTCGGCGGCCCCGGCACCGGCGGCGACGCCGGTGGCCGAGGATCCCGGTGCCGGTCGGCTCATCGCCGGGCGCTACCGGCTGATCGCCAAGCTCGGGCACGGCGGCATGGGCACGGTGTGGCGGGCCGAGGACGAGACGGTGGACCGGGAGGTCGCCGTCAAGGAACCCCGTGTCCCGG
The DNA here is from genome assembly GCF_053643595.1 of Streptomyces sp. NPDC055506. Lineage (NCBI taxonomy): Bacteria > Bacillati > Actinomycetota > Actinomycetes > Kitasatosporales > Streptomycetaceae > Streptomyces > Streptomyces sp. NPDC055506. The sequence goes on from NZ_JBSHKH010000165.1 coordinate 9,084, forward strand.
ATCATCTTCCCGAGCGCGAACGCGCCAATGCCTTCGAGCGCATGCGCCGCGAGGCGCGTGCCGCGGCCCGGCTCGATCATCCGGCCGTGGTCGACGTCCACGACGTGGCGGTCGTGGACGACCAGCCGTGGATCGTGATGGAGCTGGTGCGGGGCCGGTCGCTGGGCGACGCGCTCCAGGAGGGCACCCTGTCCGCGCGCGAGGCGGCCCGGATCGGCCTGGAGGTGCTCGGCGCGCTGGAGGCCGCGCACGCGGCGGGCATCCTGCACCGCGATGTGAAACCGGACAACGTGCTGCTCGGCCGGTACGACCGGGTCGTCCTCACGGACTTCGGCATCGCCCAGATCGAGGGCGAGACCAATCTGACCGACACCGGCGGCTTCGTCGGCTCGCCCGAGTACATCGCGCCGGAGCGGGTGCTGGGCCAGCGCCCGGGCCCGGCCAGCGACCTGTGGTCCCTCGGCGTGGTGCTGTACGCGGCGACGGAGGGTGTCTCGCCGTTCCGCCGCAGCAACACCCCCGCCACGCTGCAGTCCGTCCTCAACGCCACGCCCGCGCCGCCCGCCTCCGCCCCGGGCCCGCTCGCCGAGGTCATCACGGGCCTGCTGCACAAGGACCCGGCCCGCCGCCCGAACGCCGCACAGGTGCGTGCCCGGCTGGAGGCGGCCGCGAACCCGCCCGCCGCTCAGCCCACCCAGGCCGTCCGGGCCCCTGGCGAGGGCACCGGCAGCCGGGGCATTCGGCTCGGTCGCAGGGCCTGGACCGGACTCGGAGCGGTGGTCGTGGCGGCGGCGGTGGCGGCGTACCTGGTGATCGCGGATCCCTTCGCCGGGCCGTTGCCCGACGGCTGGCAGACCAAGCAGGAGAAGAGCCTCGCCGCGTCGCTGGCCGTCCCCGCCGAGTACCGGCGGACGGTGCCCGACGGGGAGCGGGACCAGGAGCACTGGGTCACGTACACCGACTGGAGCGGCAGCATCTGGATCGGCCTGAGCCTCTACAAGAAGGCGGAGGACACCGGCGGCAGCATCGCGGGCTCCGCGGCCGCCGAGATGTACGACGACGACAGCGGGTTCAAGGAGAGCGGCAGCTACGACCTGGACATGCCGAAGAGCCCGAGGACGAACCCCAAGGTGACGACGTACAGAGGCAAGAAGGCCGCCGAGAACACCGTCGTCTACGACACCGACGACAGCGAGAACCCCCGCCCCCGCGAGCTCCGGATGTTCTATTACGGGACTCCCGGCGGCGACATGTACAAGCTCACCGTCAGCTACCCGGGCAAGGGCGACTTCACCGAGCGCGGGCGTGAGGTGGCGAGCACGGCGATCGCGAACCTGGACATCGACGGGACCTGAACCCGCCCCTCCAACACCCCCGGAAAGCACCCGCGTCGACAATTGCCCGCCCCGCGCGGTACTGATGGGGCATGAGCAACGACGGGGGCGGGACGGGCGCTCAGGGCCGGCTGATCGGCGGGCGCTACCGGCTGATCGAGCGCATCGGCTCCGGCGGGACGGGCACGGTCTGGCGGGCCCGCGACGAGCTCGTCCAGCGTGAAGTCGCCGTCAGGCAGCCCCGGTTGCCGGGCGGCCCCCAGGACGAGAGCCACCGGCGTGCGGCCCACCGGCTCCACCGCGAGGCCCGGGCCGCAGCCCGCGTCGACCATCCCGCGGCCGTCACCATCCACGATGTGGTCGTCGAGCCGGAGCGGCCGGAGGAGCGATCGGGCCCCACCGGCCCCGATGAGCTCGACGCGACCGAAGCCCTCGACGGACTCCCCTGGATCGTCATGGAGTTGGTGGAGGGCGAGTCCCTGCACGAGAGACTGCGACGCGGCCCGGTCGAGGCACGCGAGGCCGCCCGGATCGGCCTCGACGCCCTCGGTGCCCTGCGCGCCGCGCACTCCGTGGGCATCGTGCACCGGGACGTCAAGCCCGCCAACGTGCTGCTCGGCCCCGGCCGGCGAGTCGTCCTCACCGACATCGGCATCGACCACGCGGGAGGCGAGGAATCCCTCACGGCCGGCGGGGAGTTCGTCGCCCCCGAGCGGCTGTCCGGCCGTACCGCCGGGCCCGCGTCCGACCTGTGGTCCCTGGGCGCCCTGCTGTACACCGCCGTGGAGGGCTCGTCCCCGTTCCGCCGGGACACGCCGGAGGCCACACTCGCCGCGATCCGAGCCGCCGAGCCGCCCGGGCCGGAGCGGGCCGGACCGCTCGGGCCGCTGATCGGCCGCTTGCTGCTCCCGGACCCCGAAGAGCGGCCGGACGCCGAGGAGGTCGCGAAGGAACTGGAGTCCGTGGCGGGACCGCCGCCCCTCGTTCCCGTCGCGGAGATACCCGCCGGGGACGTGGCGGAGATACCCGCCGGGGACGTCGCGGAGATACCCGCCGGGGACCCGGAGGCCGAAGACATAGAGGAGCCGGCGGACGACCCCGGCCCCGGCCCGGGAGCGCACCCGGACGCGACCCCCGCACCACCGGAGCCGCCGAAACGGCACAGCCTCCTCCGCCCCGCCCCCCTCGCCCTGCTCAGCGCACTGCTCGCCGGAGGCATGGGCGCCGCCACGCACCTCGACGGCGCCGGCACCGCGGAGAGCGCCGAACAGACCGCCGACACGACGGACACCTGGACCCCGCACCACGACCCGGACCTGGCGGCCGTACTCCGTCTCCCGCGCCACTACCGCGAACTCGACCGGACCGGCAGCGCGACCGACCAGCCCCGCACCGTGCTCTACGGCGACGAACGGGGCGGCACGGTCCAGGTCCGCCTCCTCCTCTGGGACCGGGCCCCGGACTCCCCGATGGACCAGGCCCGGAAGGCACCCGTCGTCCAGGGGGACACGCGCTACGCCCGCACCGTCGTCCAGGGCCACCAGGCCGCCCTCGCCGACACCGCCTACCTCGCGGACGAGAGCCCCCGACGGGTCATGCGCGTGCTGTTCCGCACCGGCGACGACCGCATGTACGAACTGCGCGTCGACATGCCCAGGGGCACACCCGAGGAGGAGGAAGGCACCTCGGTGTTCCAGGGCGCCCGCGACCGGCTGGGGATCGGCTCGGGATCGTAAAAGGCTGAATTACACCGACTGTCACCGCACAACGCCCTGATCAGGGGGTTTGTTGCCAGCAGCCACTGGCGCCGTGTGTGCACTCGGTGAAGCCGTATTACCGACGGGTACCCAAAGCCCCCGCCGGGGCATACTCTGCCGCTCATGACGGACGCGCACGCCCCGGAGAAGACCGGCACGGCACAGACCGGCACGAACCCGCTCGCCCCCGCCCCGGAGGGCGCCCGCACCGCCGCCGACGTGGTCACCCCGGAGCTGGTCGCCCAGCTCACCAAGGGCGTGGTCGGCTCCGGTCGCACCGCCAACCACACGCCGTTCACCGGGGAGAAGCTGGCCGACCTCCCCGAGTCGACGCCCGAGGACGTGGCGAAGGCCTTCGAACTGGCCCGCACCGCCCAGGCCGTGTGGGCCCAGACGCCGGTACGGCAGCGCGCCGCCGTCCTGCTCCGCTTCCACGACCTGGTGCTGGAGCGCCAGGCCGAGGTGCTCGACCTGATCCAGCTGGAGACCGGCAAGGCCCGGCTGCACGCCCACGAGGAGGTCCAGGCCGTCGCGATCGCCGCCCGGCACTACGGCCGCAAGGCCCCAGCCTACCTCCGGCCCAAGCGGCACGCCGGTGCCATGCCGACGCTCACCAAGGTCACCGAGCTGCGCCACCCGCGCGGTGTGATCGGCCAGATCGCCCCCTGGAACTACCCCCTGGAGCTGTCCGTCGGCGACGCGATCCCGGCCTTCGTCGCGGGCAACGCCGTCGTCATGAAGCCGGACACGGAGACCTGCCTCACCGCCCTGTGGGCCCGCGACCTGCTCATCGAGGCCGGCCTGCCCGCCGATGTCTTCCAGGTCGTCCTCGGCGACGGCCCGGTCGTCGGCCCCGAGGTCGTCCGGCACGCCGACTACGTCTCCTTCACCGGCTCCACCCGCACCGGCCGCGAGGTCGCCCAGGGCGCCGCCGCCCGGCTGGTCGGCGTCTCCCTCGAACTCGGCGGCAAGAACGCCATGCTGGTGCTGGAGGACGCCGACATCGAGAAGGCGGCGGCCGGTGCCGTCCGCGCCTGCTTCTCCTCCGCCGGCCAGCTCTGCATCTCCATCGAGCGGCTGTACGTCCACGAGTCCGTCGCCGACGCCTTCCTGGAGCGCTTCGCCGCCCGTACGAAGACCATGCGCCTCGGCAGGTCGCTGTCGTACGGCGCCGACATGGGCTCCCTGGTCGGCGAACGCCAGCTCGAGACCGTCACACGGCACGTGGACGAGGCGGTGTCCAAGGGCGCGAAGGTCCTCGCCGGCGGGACGGCCCGCCCGGACATCGGCCCGTACTTCTTCGAGCCCACGATCCTCGACGGGGTGGAGACGGAGATGTCCGTCTGCGCCGAGGAGACCTTCGGCCCGGTCGTCTCCGTCTACCGCTTCAAGGACGAGGACGAGGTCATCGAGCGCGCCAACGCCACGGCGTACGGCCTGAACTCCTCGGTCTGGACGAAGAACGCCCGGCGCGGCCAGGAGGTCGCCGCCCGGCTGCGCACCGGCACGGTCAACATCAACGAGGGCTACGCCCCCGCGTACGGCAGCGTCCAGTCGCCCATGGGCGGCATGAAGGACTCGGGCCTCGGCCGCCGCCACGGCTCCGAGGGCATCCTCAAGTACACCGAGGCCCAGACGGTCGCCCACCAGAGGGTTCTCCCGATGGCCCCCTCCCTCGGCATGGACGACGAGAAGTACGCCCAGTTCATGAGCCGCAGTCTCCGCCTGATGAAGGCATTCCGGTTCCGGTGATGTTTTTTGGGGGCGCGGGACTCTATCGATTTTGCGGCTCCGCCGCGTGAGCGCGACCAGCCACAGACGGCCCGCACGGACACTCAACGAGGAGAACACGTGCCTCAGGACGCTTACGACTACGACGTCATCGTGGTCGGTTCAGGCTTCGGCGGCTCCGTAACCGCCCTGCGCCTCACCGAGAAGGGCTATCGCGTCGGCGTCCTGGAAGCCGGCCGCCGCTTCACCCGCGAGTCCCTCCCCAAGAACTCCTGGGACCTCAAGAACTACCTCTGGGCGCCGAAACTCGGCATGTACGGAATCCAGCGCATCCATCTGCTGGGCAACGTCATGGTCCTGGCCGGCGCGGGCGTCGGCGGCGGTTCCCTCAACTACGCCAACACCCTCTACGTCCCGCCGAAGCCGTTCTTCGAGGACCCGCAGTGGCGTGACATCACGGACTGGCAGGACGAGCTGAAGCCGTTCTACGACCAGGCCCGGCGCATGCTGGGCGTGCGGCTCAACCCGACCATGACCCCGTCCGACGTGCATCTGAAGGCCGCCGCGGAGCGCATGGGTTGCGGCGACTCCTTCCATCTCGCCCCGGTCGGCGTCTTCTTCGGCGACGGCGAGGACGCCGACGGTACGGCCAAGGCGAAGCCGGGCCAGGAGGTGCCCGACCCGTACTTCGGCGGCGCGGGCCCGGCTCGCAGGGCCTGCGCGGAGTGCGGCGAGTGCATGACCGGCTGCCGTCACGGCGCGAAGAACACCCTCAACGAGAACTATCTGCACCTGGCCGAGAAGGCCGGCGCCGTCGTCCACCCGCTGACGACGGTCGTCTCGGTCACCGACGACTCGCGCGGCGGGTACGCCGTCGCCACGCTCCCCACCGACGACCGCCGCAAGGCGAAGGGCCGCACCTACACGGCCCGTAAGGTCGTCATCGCCGCAGGCACCTACGGCACCCAGACCCTCCTGCACCGCATGAAGGCGGGCGGACAGTTGCCGTACATCTCCGACAGGCTGGGTGAGCTGACCCGCACCAACTCCGAGGCCCTGGTCGGCGCCCAGACCGACGACCGGCGCTACCGCAAGGCCCACGGCGGCCGGAAGGCCGACTTCACCCGGGGCGTGGCCATCACGTCCTCGATCCACCCCGACGAGAACACCCACATCGAGCCGGTCCGCTACGGCAAGGGCTCCAACTCGATGGGCGGCCTGTCCATCCTTCAGGTCCCCTACGCCGGTGGTGGCTCGGGCACCTCGCGGGTCCTGGGCTTCCTCGCCAACGCGGCGAAGCACCCCCTGCTGGTGCTGCGTTCCCTGTCCAACCGCCGCTGGTCGGAGCGGACCATCATCGGCCTGGTGATGCAGTCGCTGGACAACTCCCTGACGACGTATCTGAAGCCGTCGGGCGCAGGCCGCGGTCTGCTCACCGCACGGCAGGGCCACGGCGCCCCCAACCCCAAGCAGATCAAGGCCGCCACGGAGAGTGCCTCGGCCCTGGCCGCCGAGATCAACGGCTTCGCGGGCTCGAACGTCGGCGAACTGATGGGCACCCCGCTCACCGCCCACTTCCTGGGCGGCTGCCCCATCGGCGCCTCCCGCGAGACCGGCGTGATCGACCCCTACCACCGCCTCTACGGCCACCCCGGCATCTCGGTGGTCGACGGCGCCGCGGTCTCCGCCAACCTGGGCGTCAACCCGTCCCTCACCATCACCGCCCAGGCCGAACGGGCGATGTCGTACCCGTTCTTCTGCGGCTGCACCCGCGCGACCAGGCGGCGTACGGGGTAGCCGCTCGGGCACACGCTGCCCGACGGGCTCACCTGGGTGCCGTTGGCCGACATGCCCCCGAGCC